>CAZZGU010000001.1:0-28071 GCA_964653755.1 uncultured Nigerium sp.
AAATCGCAGCGGATCAGGACGCGCTTGCCGTGCAGATCCCCGAGATCAGTGATGGACTTCACCTGGATTCGCCTTTCTGGGTTGTGGTCAGTGGGTCAGAGGGATGCGCCGACGAGGACGGTCAGGTCCACGAGACGGTTGCTGTAGCCCCACTCGTTGTCGTACCAGCCGACGACCTTCACCTGGTCGCCGATCACCTTGGTGAGGCCGGCGTCGAAGATGCAGGAGTGCGGATCGGTCTCGATGTCCTTGGAGACGATCGGGTCCTCGGTGTAGTAGAGGATGCCCTTGAGCGGGCCTTCTGCTGCAGCCTTGACGGCGGCGTTGACCTCGGCGACCGTGGTCTCCCGGCCGGCCTGGAAGGTGAGGTCGGTGGCGGAGCCGGTGGGCGTCGGCACGCGGAGCGCGTAGCCGTCGAACTTGCCCTTGAGCTCGGGGAGCACGAGAGCGACCGCCTGGGCGGCACCCGTCTTGGTCGGGACGATGTTGAGGGCAGCGGCGCGGGCGCGGCGCAGGTCGCTGTGGGGGCCGTCCTGCAGGTTCTGGTCGGCGGTGTACGCGTGGATGGTCGTCATGAGGCCGCGCAGGATTCCGAACTCCTCGTGGAGCACCTTGGCCATCGGGGCGAGGCAGTTCGTGGTGCAGGAGGCGTTGGAGATGATGGTGTGCGCCGCGGGGTCGTAGTCGCCATCGTTGACGCCCATGACGACGGTGATGTCCTCGTTCTTCGCCGGGGCGGAGATGAGCACCTTCTTGGCACCGGCCTCGATGTGTGCGGAGGCCTTGGCGGCATCGGTGAAGCGGCCGGTCGACTCGATGACGATGTCGGCGCCGAGCTCGCCCCACGGGAGGGCCTTGGGATCGCGCTCCTCGAGGGCGCGGATCTTCAGATCGCCCACGTAGATGTACTCGTCGTCGTAGGTGACGTCGGCGTTGAGACGGCCGAGGATCGAGTCGTACTTGAGCAGGTGCGCGAGGGTCTTGTTGTCGGTCAGGTCGTTGACGGCGACGACCTGGACGTCAGCGCCGGACGCGAGGATCGCGCGGAGGTAGTTGCGGCCGATACGGCCGAAACCGTTGATGCCAACCTTGACAGTCATGGAACAGGGTCTCCTTCGAGAGATCTCAGCCGCACTCGGCGCGCGGCTTGGGCGGACGTGCCCACCCTATCGAACCGACTCCCCCACGACGATGGCCCAGAGCACCAATCGGGATCCTCAGTCCTGCTCGTCGAGCATCTCCGGGCTCAGGTTGGCGTCCGTCCCGGGAACTCCCAATTCGGCAGCCCGTTTGTCGGCCATCGCCAGGAGCCGTCGGATCCTTCCTGCGACGGCGTCCTTGGTGAGTTGCGGCTGGTGCAGCTTGCCGAGTTCCTCAAGGCTGGACTGCTTGTGTTCCAGTCGAAGAAGGCCGGCGACCTGGAGGTGCTCGGGCACCTCGGGGCCGAGGATCTCCAGGGCACGCTCGACACGGGCGCCCGCCGCCACGGCTGCGCGCGCCGAGCGTCGCAGGTTGGCGTCGTCGAAGTTCGCCAACCGGTTGGCGGACGACCGGATCTCGCGCCGCATCCGGCGGTCCTCCCACGCGAGCAGCGTCTCGTGCGCGCCCAGGCGCGTCAGCATCGTCGCGATGGCGTCGCCGTCCCGGATCACCACGCGGTCACTGCCCCGGACCTCCCGCGCCCTCGCCTGGACGCCGAGCCGCCGGGCAGCCCCGACGAGCGCCAGCGCCGCCTCGGAGCCGGGGCAGGTCACCTCCATGGCCATGGAGCGGCCGGGTTCGGTGAGGGAGCCGTGGGTGAGGAAGGCAGCCCGCCAGACCGCGGTCGCGACGTCCAGTCCGCCGCTCACGATCGACGCCGGCAACCCACGGACGGGACGCCCGCGCGCGTCGAGGAGACCGATCTGACGCGCCAGGGACTCCCCGTTGCGGATCAGCCGCACGACGTACCGCGTCCCGGTGCGCGGCCCACTCGGGGTGATGACCACGAAGTCGCAGGAGAAGCCGAACAGCTCGGCGATCGCCGTCCTCAGCCGCCGCGCGGCGGCCCCCGTGTCGAGGTCCGCCTCCACCATGATCTGTCCCCCGATCAGGTGCAGGCTTCCCGCGAACCGCAGCATGGTCGCGACTTCGGCCTTGCCCACCGACGGCTTGGTCACCGGCACCGTCGCCAGTTCTGCCTTCACATCCGCCGTCAGCGCCATGCCGCCAGCCTAACTGCCCATCAGATCGGCGTAGACCGAGGCGAGGAGGTTGGGATCGTGCCGCGGACTCCCGTCCCGCATGCGCACCGGCGCAATGACGAGGCGCGCGCCCAGCGACTCCGCGAAGGTGCGCACCTGCGCGTCGTCGTGAGCGAAGGAGGGGTCGCAGACCACCGCGTCGAAGCACAGACCCGGCGCATGATCGGCGATGACCTCGAGGTGCCGCGCTGCGGTGTAGCCGGCCGTCTCGCCGGACGGAACCAGGTTGAGCGTCAGAATCCGCTTCGCGCGCGTCGTCGCGATCGCCTCGGCGAGGGCGGGCACGAGCAGGTGCGGGATCACCGACGTGAACCAGGAGCCGGGGCCGAGGATCACGAAATCGGCTTCCGTGACCGCCTCCAGCGCCTCGGGGCAGGCGGGAGGGTCCGCAGGAATCAGGCGGACCTGCCGCACCTCGCCCGGGCACTTGGCGACCCGGGCCTGGCCGCGCACGAGCGAGATCTCGTCGGGGAAGTCAGGGTCCAGCCCGGCCACGTCCGCCTCGATCTCGAGAGGGATGGACGCCATGGGCAGGACGCGCCCCTGGACGTCCAGCAACTTCCCCACGAGGTCGAGCCCGGCGACCGGGTCCCCCAACCGCTGCCAGACACCCGCGATGAGCAGGTTGCCGATGGCGTGCCCGGCCAGCGGGCCGTCCCCGGAGAACCGGGACTGCAGGATGTCGGCCCAGACGCGTCCGTCATGGTCGTCCCCGCAGAGGGCCGCGAGCGCCATGCGCAGGTCCCCCGGCGGCAGGATCGGGAACTGGCGTCGCAGCCGTCCCGACGAGCCGCCGTCGTCGGCGACCGTGACGACCGCCGTCACGCGGTTCGTGACCCGGCGGAGCGCCTGGAGCGAGATGGACAGGCCGTGCCCGCCACCCAACGCCACTGCGGCGGGTGGCTCGTAGAGCGACGACCCGGTCATCACTCCAACCCCAGATCACGGTGGACCACATGCACGGCGATGTCCCGCGCGCGCAGCCTGCGCGCCAGCTCCTCCGCCATCGCGACCGAGCGGTGCTTGCCGCCGGTGCAGCCGATGGCCAGGGTCGCGAGCCGCTTGCCCTCCCGCATGTAGCCGGGCATGAGGGCCTCCAGCATGTCTTCGAGGGCGGCGAGCCAGGCCTCGGCCGCGCCGAAGGAGAGCACGTACGTCGACACCGAGTGCGACAGGCCCGTCTGCGGCCGCAGCTCGGGCACCCAGTGCGGGTTGGGCAGGAACCGGACGTCGAAGACCATGTCCGCGTCGATCGTGATGCCGTTCTTGAACCCGAACGACATGATCGTCAGCTTCAGCTCGCGGTCATCGGTGGTGTTGAACGCGTACGCCACCCGCGACGCCAACTGGTGCACGTTGAGGTCGGAGGTGTCCACGACCATGTCCGCGGCAGCGCGCAGCACGGCGAGCATGTCACGCTCGCGGTGGATCCCGTCCAGCAACGGCCCCTCGCCCTGCAGGGGGTGGGGCCGGCGAACCGACTCCTGCCTGCGCACGATCACGGCGTCCGACGCCTCGAGGTAGAGGATCTGGGGGAGGATCCCCTGGGCGCTCAACGCGTCGAACGCGGCCGGGATCTCGTCGAACTCGCTCCTCGTCCGCACGTCGAGAACGGCCGCGACCCGCGTGAACCCGGCCGCCTGAACGGTGGCGAGGAGCTCAGGCAACATCGTGGGCGGGAGGTTGTCCACCACGTACCAGCCGAGGTCCTCCAGGGTGTGGGCGGCGGTGCGGCGTCCAGCGCCCGACATGCCCGTGATGGCCAGGAACCGGGTGGGCGTCGCCTCGTTCATGAGGTCATTATGTCTCTTCCACCTCGCCGGTGGCCGTGTTCACGGACTCCCGTACCGGCAGGGCCGCCAGGGCCGCCTTCACGGCGAGAGCGGTCTTCGGGCCGATTCCCGGCACCTGCGCGATGTCGGCCACGCGCGCGGCCCGCAACTTCTTCAGCGAACCGAAGTGCCTGAGCAACGCCTTGCGGCGCAGCTCGCCCAGCCCGGGCACGTCGTCGAGGAGGGACTCGACCATCGACTGGCTGCGACGCCCCCGGTGGTGGGCGATCGCGAAACGGTGCGCCTCGTCGCGGGCGCGCTGCAGCAGGTAGAGCCCTTCGGACGCCCGCGGCAGGATCAGCGGGTAGTCCTCCCCGGGACGCCAGACCTCCTCGAGCCGTTTCGCGAGCCCCACGACGGGGACGTCGGCGATCCCGAGGCCGTCCAGCGCGCGCTGCGCGGCGGCGACCTGGGGCGCACCACCGTCCACGACGACCAGGGAGGGCGCGTAGGCGAACCGCCGGGCCGCGCCGGTGGTGGGGTCGACGAGGAGGGCGTCAGCGCCCGTGGTGGACGCATGATCCTCGAGGTACCGCCGGAATCGTCGGGTCAGGATCTCGTGCAGGGCGCCGACGTCGTTCGAGCCCTGGACGGTTCGCAGGACGAAGCGCCGGTAGTCCGACTTGCGCGGCAGCCCGTCCTCAAAGACCACCATCGAACCGACGACCTCGGTGCCCTGCAGGTGCGACACGTCGTAGCACTCGATGCGGAGCGGCGGGTCGTCGAGGCCGAGCGCCTCCTGGATCTCCTCCAGGGCCCGGCTGCGCGCGGCGAGGTCGCTGGCGCGGCGCGTCCGGTGCAGCGCGAGCGCCTCGGCCGCGTTCCTCCCCACCGTGTCGAGGAGCACCCGCTTGTCGCCCCTGCGCGGCACGTGGACGCGGACCCGCGACCCGCGCACCCCCCCCAGCAGCTCCGACAGCGCCGCGGCCTCCGGAGGCTCGACCTGCACGAGCACCTCGCGCGGGACGCCGTGACCCACGTCGGTGTCCGCGTCGCCGTCGGCGTAGAACTGAAGCAGGAACCCCTGCACGAGTTCGGGGATCGTCGAGTCGTCCGCGCGATCGGCGACCCACACCCGCTCGCCACGCACCCGGCCGTGACGCACATGGAAGACGCAGAAGGCGATCTCCAGGTCGTCGGCGGCGAAGGCGACCACGTCGGCGTCCGTGCCGTCGCCGAGGACGATCGCATTGCGCTCGGTGGCGGCTCGCAGGGCGGCGAGCCGGTCCCGCACCACGGCCGCGCGCTCGAACTCCAGGCGCGCGGACGCCTCAGCCATCTCGTCCTCAAGGCGCCGGACAAGGCCGTTCGTGTGACCGGCCAGGAAGTCGCAGACGTCCGAAACGAGCGCGCGATGCTCGTCCGGGCCGATCCGGCCCACACAGGGCGCCGAGCACTTGCCGATGTACCCGAGCAGGCAGGGGCGCCCGGACGCCCGCGCGTTGCGGAACACCCCAGCCGTGCACGACCGCATGGGGAAGACGTGCAGGAGCGAGTCGATCGTGTCCCTGATGGCCCACGCCTGCGCGTAGGGGCCGTAGAAGCGGGTGCCTCGACGGCGCGCGCCGCGGCCCACGAAGACCCGCGGGAACTCCTCCGACCAGGTCACGGCGACCCACGGGTAGGACTTGTCGTCGCGGTACTTGACGTTGAAACGGGGGTCGTACTGCTTGATCCACGTGTACTCCAACTGCAGGGACTCCAGCTCGTTCTGCACGACCGTCCACTCGACGGCGGCGGCCGTCCGGACCATCGTCTGGGTGCGGAAGTGCAGGGAGGAGGGGTCGGCGAAGTAGGAGTTGAGTCGCTGACGCAGGTTCTTGGCCTTGCCGACGTAGAGCACGGTGCCCGACGCGTCGGAGAACCGGTAGACGCCCGGGTCGGTCGGGATGGACCCCGGCGCCGGTCGGTACGTCGCCGGGTCAGCCATGGAGCCAGCTTAGGTGGCTAGGCTGACCGCATGACCGACCGTCGATCCTTCCTGACCGTCGCCGGGTTCGCCGCTGTCGCCGCCGGCACCGGCCTCTCGGTGGGCGGCTGCTCCAGCTCCGCCTCGACACCCGGAGCGGCCCCCGCCGAGTTGGCCCTCCCGGTCGCGGACGTCCCGGTGGGCGGGGGCTTCATCTTCAAGGAGGCCGACTACGTCGTGACCCAGCCGGAGGCGGGTACCTTCCGGGCCTTCGACAAGACGTGCCCCCACCAAGGATGTCCCGTCACCGCCATCACCGAAGGCGAGATCGTCTGCAGGTGCCACAACACGCATTTCTCGATCACCGACGGCTCGGTCATCAAGGGCCCCTCCCTGAAGGGCCTCGCCGAGGCGACGGCCACCGTCTCGGGCGACCACGTCATCGTCACGCGCTGAAGCCGGTGGGAGCGATCACCCGCGCTCAAGCAGCGGCTTGAGGTACTGCCCGGTGAAGGAGTCCGGGTGGACCGCCACCTGCTCGGGGGTGCCCTCCGCGAGCACGAACCCGCCCCGGGACCCACCCTCGGGCCCCATGTCGATCACCCAGTCGGCCGTCTTGATGACGTCAAGGTTGTGCTCGATCACGACGATGGTGTTCCCCGCGTCCACCAGGCGGTTCAGCACGAGCAGGAGCCGCCCGATGTCCTCGAAGTGCAGGCCCGTGGTCGGCTCATCCAGGACGTACAGCGTCCGGCCGGTCGAGCGCCGTTGCAGCTCACTGGCCAGCTTGACGCGCTGGGCCTCGCCCCCTGACAGGGTGGTCGCCGGCTGACCGAGCCGGACGTAGCCGAGGCCGACGTCGTGCAGGGTCCTCAAGTGCCGCGCAATGCCGGGAATGGCAGCGAAGAAGTCGACCGCCTCCTCGATCGGCATGTCGAGGACCTCGGCGATCGTCCGCCCCTTGTAGTGCACCTCGAGGGTCTCCCGGTTGTAGCGGGCCCCGTGACACACCTCGCAGGGGACGTACACGTCGGGGAGGAAGTTCATCTCGACGCGGATCGTGCCGTCCCCGTGGCAGTGCTCGCATCGGCCGCCCTTGACGTTGAAGGAGAAGCGTCCGGGCAGGTAGCCGCGCACCTTCGCCTCGGGGGTCTCGGCGAAGAGCTTGCGGATCCGGTCGAACACGCCGGTGTAGGTGGCGGGGTTCGACCGGGGCGTCCGTCCGATGGGCGACTGGTCGACGTGGATCGCCTTGTCAACGTGCTCCATGCCGGCGATCGTCCGGTGCCGGCCGGGGACATCCTTCGCGCTGTAGAGGTGCTTCGCGAGGGCCCGGTACAGGATCTGGTTGACCAGGGAGGATTTCCCCGACCCCGACACCCCCGTGACCGCGATGAGCCGGCCGAGGGGGAAGTCGACGGTCACGTCGCGCAGATTGTTCTCCGCAGCGCCCCGGACGGTGAGCGCCTGCCCGCTGCCCGGCCGTCGAACGGGCGGCACCGGGATCGCGCGTCGGCCCGAGAGGTAGGCGCCCGTGAGGGATTCCGGGCTCGCCAACAGGTCCTGCACGGTGCCGGACACCACGACGTGGCCCCCGTGCTCGCCGGCTCCGGGCCCGATGTCGACGCACCAGTCGGCCACGCGAATGGTGTCCTCGTCGTGCTCGACGACGATGAGCGTGTTGCCGAGGTCGCGGAGGCGGAGCAGCGTCTCGATGAGACGGCGGTTGTCGCGCTGGTGCAGCCCGATGGAGGGCTCGTCGAGCACGTAGAGGACGCCCACAAGGCCCGAACCGATTTGCGTGGCGAGCCGGA
Source organism: uncultured Nigerium sp. (assembly GCA_964653755.1). Classification (GTDB taxonomy): domain Bacteria; phylum Actinomycetota; class Actinomycetes; order Propionibacteriales; family Propionibacteriaceae; genus Propioniciclava. The sequence continues at coordinate 7,799 of CAZZGU010000001.1, forward strand.
TGCGCTGGGCCTCCCCGCCGGACAGTGAGCCCGCCGCCCGCGACAGGGTCAGGTAGTCGAGGCCGACATCGAGCAGGAAGCGGAGCCGCTCGTTGATCTCCTTCACCACCCGCTCGGCGATCGCCGGTGAGCTCCAGCTTCCTCATGAAGCTGGCCACCTCGCCGATCGACAGCGCCGAGACCTCGGCGATGTTGAGCCCGCCCACCGTGACCGCCAGCGAGCTGGGCTTGAGGCGGGCACCGCGGCAGGCGTCGCACGGGATCTCGCGCATGTAGCCCGCGTAACGCTCCCGCGTGTTGTCGGTGTCGGCCTCCGCGAACCTCCGCCGCACGTACGGGAGCGCCCCCTCGAACTTGGCGTTGTAGGTCTGGTCGCGCCCGTGCCGACTGCGGGTGTGGACGCGCAAGGGGCCCTTGACCCCGTGGAGGATCAGGCTGCGCACCCGCTCGGGGAGCTGCTCCCACGGTGTGTTCACCGAGAATCCCTCCTGCTCGGCGAGGGTCCAGAAGATGCTCTGGAAGTACCCGGCCACATACATGGAGGACCAGGGCGCGACCGGATTCTGGGCCAGCGACTTGGTGGGGTCCGGCACGACGAGGTCCGGGTCGACCTCGAGCTGGGTTCCCAGACCGCTGCAGGACGGACAGGCACCCCAGGGTGCGTTGAACGAGAACTGACGCGGCTCGAGCTCTTCGATCGAGATGTCGTGGTTGTTCGGGCAGGCCAGCCGTTCGGAGTAGCGGCGCTCGCGGCCGGGGTCGTCCGGCGCGAGGTCCACGAAGTCGACGGTGACCACGCCGGACGCCAGCCCGAGCGCGGTCTCGACGGAGTCGGTCAGCCGACGCCCGATCGTGGGCTTCACGGCCAGGCGGTCCACGACCACGTCGATGGAGTGCTTCTTCTGCTTGTCCAGTTCGGGGGGAGCCGTGAGCGGGAACTGTTCCCCGTCGACGCGGACGCGGGTGAACCCCTGCGTCACGAGTTGCCGGAACAGGTCCTGGTACTCCCCCTTGCGGCCGCGGACGACGGGCGCCAGCACCTGGAACCGGGTTCCCTCGGCGAGGTCGAGCAGCCGGTCCACGATCTGTTGGGGGGTCTGACGTGAGATGGGCTCCCCGCACTCGGGGCAGTGGGGACGCCCCGCCCGCGCGTAGAGGAGACGGAGGTAGTCGTGGATCTCGGTGATGGTGCCGACCGTGGACCGCGGGTTGCGGCTGGTGGACTTCTGGTCGATCGCCACAGCTGGGGAGAGGCCCTCGATGAAGTCGACGTCCGGCTTGTCGAGCTGGCCGAGGAACTGCCGGGCGTAGGCCGACAGGGACTCGACGTAGCGACGCTGCCCCTCCGCGAAGATCGTGTCGAACGCCAGGGACGACTTGCCCGAGCCGGACAGGCCGGTGAAGACGATCAGGGAGTCCCGCGGCAGATCGAGGTTCACGTTCCGGAGGTTGTGCGTACGGGCACCCCGGACGAGAAGGCGTTCTATCACGGGCCTCATCGTACGTCCCAGCCCTGACAGGCTTCCTCCTCAGGGAGCCGGCTCGCGACCGGGTGGGGGGAAACGTCCCCCCCGCCTGGAGGAGGGCAGTAGGTTGGAGCCATGCTTGATCTGCTGAACAAGGGGAACACAGCCCCTCTCCTCAAGCGGATCGGAGAGGCCACCCAACGCCTGCTCGGCGACACCATCGCGTTGTCCGACGACGACTGGCGCGGGGCGAGCCTGCTGCCCGGATGGTCGAGGGCCCACGTCGCCACTCACCTCGCGCGCGGCGCGGACGCGCTTCGCGCCGTGATGGCCGCCGCCCTGGACGGTCAGACACGGCCTCTCTACCCGTCCGCCGTGGAGAAGGTCATGGCCCTCGAGCGCGGCGCCGAACGGAGCGGTCTCGACCTCCAGATCGACCTCGACACCTCGGCCGGCGAATTCAACGCCCTGTGCGACACGGTCACCGACTGGCTGGCGCCTGTCAGCCTGTCCGGCGGCGAGTTCCCCATGTCGGTGCTTCTCATGGTCCGCCTGCAGGAGGTGATGCTGCACCACCTCGACCTTGACTGCGGATTCACGTGGGCGAAGATCGACCTGGTGCCTGCGCGCTGGCTGCTTCAGTGGCTGATCCTCCTGCTGGGAGACGACGGAGCCCTGCCCGTGTGCGACATCGAGTCCGACTCGGGCGTCACCGCGTCGTTCGGGAGCACCGGCGACCGGCGCACCGTGACGGGCCCGGACGCCGCCCTGTGGGCCTGGCTCGCCGGCCGCTCCGACGGCGGCGGCCTCGAGGGCGCCGAGGGCCTCACCTGGCCGCTGGCCGGCTGACGCGGGTCGAGCTTGTCGAAGCCCTGGGTCTCGACAAGCTCGAGCTGCGTCTGAGCTAGCGCGTCGCTGCCACGATTTGGCGCAACGTCTTCTTGAGGTCGCCGATCTCGTCCCGCAGCCGGGCCGCCAGTTCGAACTGGAGCTCCGCCGCGGCCTGGTGCATCTGGGCGGTGAGCTCCTCGACCAGCCCGGCGAGTTCGGACGTCGGCAGTCCGGAGAGGTCGCGATGCTCGCGGGCGGGCAGCGGCGACGTCTTCTTCCCCCCGAACCGGGCGACGAGCTTCTCGGTGTCGGCGTCCTCGCGCGCGAGCATGTCGGTGATGTCGGCGATCTTCTTGCGCAGCGGCTGAGGGTCGATGCCGTGCGCGGTGTTGTAGGCGACCTGCTTGGCTCGGCGACGGTTGGTCTCGTCGATCGCCGAGGCCATCGACGGGGTGATCCTGTCGGCGTACATGTGAACCTGACCGGCCACGTTGCGCGCTGCGCGTCCGATCGTCTGGATGAGGGACCGCTCCGACCGCAGGAAGCCCTCCTTGTCCGCGTCGAGGATGCTCACGAGGCTCACCTCGGGGAGGTCAAGACCCTCGCGCAACAGGTTGATGCCCACGAGGACGTCGTACTCCCCCAGCCTCAGCTCGCGCAGCAACTCGATCCGGCGCAGGGTGTCGACCTCCGAGTGCAGGTAGCGGGTTCGGACGCCGTTCTCGAGGAGGTAATCGGTGAGGTCCTCGGCCATCTTCTTGGTCAGGGTCGTCACGAGCACGCGCTCGTTGCGATCGACGCGGAGCCGGATCTCGCCCATGAGGTCATCAATCTGACCCTTCGTCGGCTTCACGACGACCTCGGGATCGACCAGGCCGGTCGGACGAATGACCTGCTCGACGAACCCGTTGCTGCGGGCCATTTCGTACTTCCCCGGGGTGGCCGACAGGTAGATGGTCTGGCCGATGCGCTCGGTGAACTCCTCGAACTTCAGGGGCCGGTTGTCCATCGCCGACGGCAGGCGGAACCCGAAGTCGACCAGCGTCCGCTTGCGGGACATGTCGCCCTCATACATGCCGCCGATCTGGGGCACCGTGACGTGAGACTCGTCGACGACGAGGAGGAAGTCCTCGGGGAAGTAGTCCAGCAGGCAGTTGGGCGGGCTGCCCTGTCCCCGGCCGTCGATGTGTCGCGAGTAGTTCTCGATGCCGGAACACGTCCCGATCTGGCGCATCATCTCGATGTCGTAGCCCGTCCGGAGCCGGAGCCGCTGGGCCTCGAGAAGCTTGTTCTGCGCCTCCAGGTCTGCGAGGCGCTCCACGACCTCCGCCTCGATGGCTCCGATCGCACGCTCCATGCGCTCGGGGCCGGCGACATAGTGCGAGGCGGGGAAGATGTACATCTCGGAGTCCTCGCTGAGGATCTCGCCCGTGAGGGGATGCATCGTCGACAGGGCCTCGATCTCGTCCCCGAAGAACTCCACCCGGACCGCGTTCTCCTCGTACATGGGGAAGACCTCGAGGGTGTCCCCCCGCACCCGGAAGGTGCCCCGAGTGCCCGCGAGATCGTTGCGGGCGTACTGAATCGTCACCAGCCTGCGGAGCAGGTCGTCGCGGTCCATCTCGTCGCCGACGCGGAGGCGGATCATGCGGTCGATGTACTCCTGGGGCGTGCCGAGGCCGTAGATCGCGGACACGGTGGCGACGACGATCACGTCCCGCCTGGTCAGGAGCGAGTTCGTCGCCGAGTGCCGCAGCCGTTCGACCTCCTCGTTCAGCGAGGAGTCCTTCTCGATGTAGGTGTCGGTCTGGGGGACGTAGGCCTCCGGCTGGTAGTAGTCGTAGTAGCTGACGAAGTACTCGACCGCGTTGTCCGGGAAGAACTGCCTCAGCTCGTTGGCGAACTGGGCCGCCAGCGTCTTGTTGGGCTGCATGACCAGCATCGGCCGCTGGAGACGCTCGGCCAGCCACGCGATCGTCGCGGTCTTGCCCGTGCCCGTGGCTCCGAGCAGCACGACGTCGTCCTCACCCGCCCGGATCCGGTGCTCAAGCTCGTCGATCGCCGACGGCTGGTCGCCCGCAGGGACAAAGTCGGCGTGCACCTGGAAAGGTGCCACGCGGCGCTGGATGTCGGAGACCGGTCGCATGGAGCCAAGCTTAGGCACCCGCTCCGACAGCCGGTCCGGGCGCCTCCCGCCGGTTGCGATCGGCGGAAAGCCGTGGCCTCCGGGAGGCAGCAACCTGGTGGTCAGCCGCGCCGTCCCTCGGGTTCAGTCGGCCGGATGCCCCACCCACCCGACCGGCACGCGACCCGGGCGCGCCAACTCCCGGCGGATGGCCGCCAGGACCCCCTCGAGGTCCTCGACGATCATGCGGTAGGTGAAACGCAGCACACGGAACCCGGCCGCCACCAAGGCGTTCTGCCGGGAACGGTCCACCTCGAAGGCGTCGCGCACGCCATGGGTGGCGAAGCCGTCGACCTCGATCACGAGCCAGTGGCGCCGGAAGACCACGTCCAGGACGTAGCGCTCTCCATCGACCACCACCGGCGTGTTGGCGGTCCAGCCCGTGATTCCCGCCCGGTCCAGGCCCACGTGAAGGAGTCTCTCGGCATAGGACCAGGGGGTGCTGCGTGACCTGTCGATCACCAGTGACCTGGTGTGGTTGCCGACGCATGACTTCAGGGCGGAGGCCGCCCAACGGATCTCGGCGAGCGTCGTCGCACCGGTGCGGAGCGCGTGGTCGATGGCGTGGCCCCGGTCGGTGGCGGCGCACCACGCCGCCGTCATCGGCGGGGTGGTCACCCACGCGCCCAGATGCTGCATCCGGAACTCCGCCGGCACCCCGCGGCGCAGGAAAGTGAAAGGTTGGGGGACGCAGCGATGCACCTGCCCCGCCAGTTCGATGCGGTCCACGGATGCCTGCGGCCAGTAGGTCAGGGCCGCGGCGGCCGTACCGCAGACGGTCACCCCCGGTGCCCACCGTCCCGCGGCCACTGCGAGGACCCGCGGATCGGCGGCGAGCTCCGGCACCACGTAGACCCCCTGGAGCGGGCTGGCCAGTTGACCCGCGCGACGCAGCCGCTGCAGTCGGGTGGCGAGATGGGGAACATCCCGCACCAGGACGATGCCGCCACCGAGGCGGAACATCTCTTCGAGTACGTCGTCAGCCATGCCCCCACATTGGGCAATGCCCCCTCAGAAGCGTCACCGACGTGTGCAGATGTGGAGAGCGCCGCGTACCTGACGCGATCCTGTGGAAAACCGGCCTCGTCGGCCCGCACCGCCCAGATCGGGGCAGATTTCCGGCGCGCACACCGACGGCGAGTCCCTTGCTGCCGTGAATCTGACCCGATTTCTGGTGTCCCGGCCCGATCAGGCCCCTTCAGTCCACAGCGAGGCAGGTTCGCGGCAGGTGGAGCAGATCACTCCCCCACCAGCAGCGACCAGGCGCGCCGGGCCTCGCGCCGCAGGTCCTCCAGACTGCCGTCGTTGACGATGACCACGTCGGCGGCCGCCAGCCGCTCCTCCCGGGAGGCCTGGGCCGCCACCCGAGCCTCGGCCTCGGAGGGCGTCAACCCCGAGCGCGCCACGACGCGCGCCACCTGCGTCTCGACCGGGCAGTCCACCACGATCACGTGGTCGAAGCGCCCGGCCTGGCCCGTCTCCACCAGGAGCGGGACGACGTGAACGACGACCGCGCACGGATCGGCCGCCACGGCCGCCGCCTCCAACGCCGCCGCCCGTGCCCGCACGAGCGGGTGGACGATCGCGTTGAGGTCCACGCGGGAACGCTCATCCCCGAAGACGATCGCGCCAAGGGCCGCACGATCCAGCGATCCGTCCTCGAGCAGCACCCCAGGACCGAACCGCTCGCGGATCGCAGCCCACCCCGCGGTGCCCGGTTCGACCACCTCGCGGGCAAGCACGTCGGAGTCGATGATCACAGCCCCCTCGGCCTGCAAGTGGTCCGCGACGGCCGACTTCCCCGAGCCGATGCCACCGGTGAGCCCGATCCGCAGGAAGGGACGACTGCGCCTGGTGTCGGTCATGGGTCCTCCTGCGAGTCGTGCGGTAGGGCCAGCATGACCGAGGCGCCGGTGGGCCGCCAAGTGAGGCGTCGCCAGGCAGACGCGAACGCCCCCTCCGGCGATCCGGAGGGGGCGTTCGGTGGTGTGGTGCGCCAGGTCAGCGCGCGCCACCGGTGAGCTTGGCACGCAGGGCCTGGAGTGCCTCGTCGGACGCCAGCGAACCCTCGGGTGCGGAGGTTTCGCGGGAGCCTGCCGAGTAGGACGCGGCGGTCATCTCCGCGACAGCGGCCTGGCTGCTCGCAGCCTCGGCCTCCTCGACCTGCTTCTTGTGCGCCATCCAGCGGGCCTGCGCCTCGGCGTACTGCTGCTCCCAGGCGCGCTGCTGAGCCTCGTAGCCGGGCTTCCACTCCTGGGTCTCCGGATCGAAACCCTCGGGGTAGATGTAGTTGCCCTGGTCGTCGTAGGACGCGGTCATGCCGTACAGGGACGGGTCGAAGTCGTCCGCAGCGATGTCGACGCCCTCGTTGGCCTGCTTGAGGCTCAGCGAGATGCGCCGACGCTCGAGGTCGATGTCGATGATCTTGACCATGACCTCGTCGTTGACACTGACGACCTGCTCGGGGATCTCGACGTGACGCTCGGCCAGTTCGGACACGTGGACCAGGCCCTCGATGCCTTCCTCGACACGCACGAACGCGCCGAACGGCACGAGCTTGGTGACCTTGCCCGGAACGATCTGGCCGATCTGGTGCGTGCGCGCGAACGTCTGCCACGGGTCTTCCTGGGTCGCCTTCAACGACAGGGAGACACGCTCGCGATCCATGTCGACGTCCAGGACCTCGACGGTGACCTCGGTGCCGACCTCGACGACCTCGCTCGGGTGGTCGATGTGCTTCCAGGACAGTTCGGAGACGTGGACGAGGCCGTCCACGCCGCCCAGGTCGACGAAGGCGCCGAAGTTGACGATCGAGGACACGACGCCCTTGCGGATCTGACCCTTCTGCAGCTGGTTGAGGAACGTGTGGCGAACCTCGGACTGCGTCTGCTCGAGCCAGGCCCGGCGCGACAGGACGACGTTGTTGCGGTTCTTGTCCAGCTCGATGATCTTGGCCTCAAGCTCCATGCCGACGTACGGCTGGAGGTCGCGCACGCGCCGCATCTCCACCAGCGAGGCAGGCAGGAAGCCGCGCAGGCCGATGTCAACGATGAGACCGCCCTTGACGACCTCAATGACGCGGCCGTTGACGACGCCGTCGGAGTCCTTGATCTTCTCGATCGTTCCCCACGCCCGCTCGTACTGCGCGCGCTTCTTGGACAGGATCAGGCGCCCTTCCTTGTCCTCCTTCGTCTGCACGAGGGCCTCGATCACATCGCCGACCGAGACCACGTCGAACGGGTCAACGTCGTGCTTGATGGAGAGTTCCTTGGAGGGGATGACACCCTCGGTCTTGTAACCGATGTCGAGGAGGACTTCGTCCCGGTCGACCTTGACGACGGTGCCGGTGACGATGTCGCCGTCGTTGAAGTACTTGATTGTTGCGTCGACTGCTTCGGCGAATTCCTCGGCGGTGGCGAAATCGTCGACTGCGACCTGAGCGGCCTCAGGGTTGGATGTCATGTAGTAGGGCTCCGATAACTGGATAGGTTGTCTGGCGGTGGCGCGGCCCGTCCAGCCCAGGGCCCTCTGTCCGACCCGAGGCAGACCACACCGATGAGGCAGCCTATCCACCGGCTCCGGGGCGGTCAAAAACTGTGGGCTCTCCCACGAGACCCGGCGGGACGGCTACCCTCGCACCACAGAGCCCCGAGGAGGACCCATGAGCGGCACCGCCATCATCCACGACGCGACCCTGACCCCCGGCAAACTCGACTTGCTCGCCACCTGGCTCCCGAAGCAGCCCTGGTTCCACGGCGATGCCACCGATCTCGAGCGCGTCGGTTCCTACCGCTTCGTCGACCCCGACGACGAGGTGGGCATCGAAACCATCCTCGTGCGCTCTGCCGGGGTCGTCTACCAGGTGCCCGTCACCTACCGCGCTGCGCCCCTGACGGACGCCGACGCCCACCTCATCGGGACGATGGAGCACTCGGTGCTCGGGACGCGCTGGGTCTACGACGGGCCTGGTGATCCGATGTACGTGACCGAACTCATCCGGGTGATCCGCGAGGGAGACACCGAGGCGGACCTCTCCCTGGGCGAGAAGACCGCCACGGTCGAGGGAAGTGGCGTGGTGCCCGGCGTCGACCTCGCCGGCCAGGCGCGCATCGCGCGCGTCATCGACGAAGAGGGCTTCAGCGAACATGCCCGCGGGCTGCTCACCGGCACCTGGACCCAGGACGGCCGCACACGGGTCGCCGTGCTGGCCTGCCTGAAGTAACGCCGGGGCGTCTCGACACGTTCGACCGCGTTGGTCAGTGGGCGGCCTCGAACCAGGACCCCCCGACCCCGACGCTCACGTCGAGCGGCACGGCCAGCTCGACGGCGTGACCCATCGTGTCGCGAACGAGCGCCTCCAGGGGCTCGCGCTCCCCCGGGGCCACCTCGAGGACCAGCTCGTCGTGCACCTGCAGCAGCATGCGGGACGCCATCCCGCAGCGCACGATCTCGTGCTCCAGCCGCAGCATCGCGACCTTGATGATGTCGGCCGCCGACCCCTGGATGGGGGCGTTCAGGGCCATCCGCTCAGCCATCTCCCGCCGCTGCCGGTTGGACGAGGTGAGGTCGGGCAGGTAGCGGCGGCGTCCGAGGATCGTCTCGGTGAACCCCGTGCGACGCGCCTGGTCGACCACCTCGGTCAGGTAGTCCCGCACGTGCCCGAACCGCTCGAAATACTCCTCCATCAGCCCGCGCGCCTCGGCGGTCGTGATGCGCAGCTGTTGGCTGAGCCCGAACGCCGACAGACCGTAGGCGAGGCCGTAGTTCATGGCCTTGATCTTCGCCCGCTGGGCCGGGGCGACGGCGTCCGGGGCGACGCCGAAGACGCGGGCGGCCATGACCGTGTGGAAATCCTCACCGGAGGTGAACGCCTCGATCAGGCCGGCGTCCCGGGACATGTGCGCCATGATCCGCATCTCGATCTGGCTGTAGTCGGCCGTCAGGAGGCTTTCGAAGCCTGATCCGACGACGAAGGCGGCACGGATCCGCCGGCCCGCCTCCGTCCGGATCGGGATGTTCTGCAGGTTGGGGTCCGTCGACGACAGACGGCCCGTGGCGGCGACGGTCTGGAGGTAGGTGGTGTGCACGCGGCCGTCCTCGGCGACGGCCTTCTGGAGGCCTTCGACGGTCTGGCGCAGCCTGATCTGGTCCCGGTGCCGCAGCAGGTGGGCCAGGAACGGGTGCTCCGTCTTGGCGAACAGCGATTCGAGGGCGTCGGCGTCCGTGGTCCAGCCGGTGCGGGTCCGGCGCGTCTTCGGCATGCCCAGTTCGTCGAACAGCACGGTCTGCAACTGCTTCGGCGAGCCCAGGTTGATGCTCCGGCCGAGGACGCGGTAGGCGTCGGACTCGGCGGTGCGTACCTCGGCATCGAAGTCCGACCACAACTCGTCCAACAGCGGGAGGTCGACCTCCACGCCCGTGCGCTCCATGGTGGCGAGCGTGCGCTGGAGGGGCAGTTCCACCTCGCGCAGCAACCGCATCGCCCCGACCGTCTCGAGCTCGTCGGTGAGGGCGTCTGCGAGCTCGGTCACCGCCCGCGCGCGCACCATGGCGTCGGTGCCCTCGTCGGGATCCGCGAAGTCGAAAGCCTCTTGCGCCTCGGCGCCGCTCGGGGCCGGGGAGTCTGCGGTGAGCTCCCGCTTGAGGTGCCGGGCCGTGAGGTCCGCGAGGTCGTAGGTGCGCTGGTCGGGCCGCAGCAGGTAGGCCGCCAACTGGGTGTCGCAGGCGAGGCCGCGCAGGTCCCATCCCCGCGACCAGAGCGCGAGCAGCGGACCCTTCGCGTCGTGCATCGCCTTGGACGCGCCCGCGTCCGCCAGCCAGGACGCCAGCGCCGCGTCATCGTCGGGCGTCAGGTCCGTGGTCCGGAACCAGCACGCCGCGCCCTCCGCACTGGCCAGCGCGAGACCGGTCACGTCACCAGCGCCGGCCCGCCAGAACCCGCGGGGCTGGACGCCGACCGTCCCGTTCGCGTGCGTGGCCAGCCAGGAGGCCACCTGACCGGGGGCGAGGACCTCCCCCGCCAGCTCGAAGCCGCCCTCGGGCTCGGCCTGCGCCTGGGGCAGCGTCTCCATCAGGCGCTCGCGCAGCACCCGGAACTCGAGGCCGTCGAACAGGGTGTGGACGGCCTCGCGGTCCCAGTCCCGACGCTCCAGGTCGCCGAGGTCGACGGGCAGCGGCAGGTCGCAGACCAGCGCGTTGAGCTCGCGGTTGCGCCGGACGTCCGCCAGGTGGGCGCGCAGGGACTCACCCACCTTGCCGCGGATCTCATCGGCGTGCCGCAGCAGATTCTCCAGGTCGCCGTACTGCGCGAGCCACTTGGCGGCCGTCTTCGGGCCCACCCCGGGCACGCCGGGCAGGTTGTCCGACGACTCCCCCACGAGCGCCGCCAGGTCGGGGTAACGCGCGGGCGGAACCAGGTAGCGCTCCTCGACGGACTCGGGCGTGAGGCGCACCAGGTCCGAGACGCCCTTGCGCGGGTAGAGGACCGTGGTGTTGGCGTCCACGAGTTGCATCGAGTCGCGGTCGCCAGTGCAGATGAGGGTGTCCCAGTCGACGGCGTCAGCGCGGGTGGCGAGGGTACCGATGATGTCGTCGGCCTCATAGCCGTCCAGCTCGAGGTGGGCGATGTTGAGGGCGTCGAGGACCTCCTTGATCAGCGCGACCTGACCGGTGAACTCGGCGGGCGACGCCGACCGGGTCGCCTTGTAGTCGGGGTAGGACTCGCTGCGGAACGTCGTTCGGGAGACGTCGAACGCCACGGCGACGTGCGTGGGGCGCTCGTCGCGCAGGACGTTGATCAGCATCGAGGTGAAGCCGTAGACGGCGTTGGTGTGCTGACCCGTCGACGTGGAGAAGTTCTCGGCCGGCAACGCGAAGAACGCCCGGTAGGCCACCGAGTGCCCATCGATGAGCAGGAGCCTCGGGGTGTCGGGCGTTGGTGGCGTCACGGCATCAGACTCTAGTCTGGGCGCGTGACCGAGTCAGCCCAGCCCGAGTCAGCCCAGCCCGAGCCCGCCCAGCCCGAGCCCGCCCAGCCCGAGCCGGCCCAGCCCCTCGACCTCCCGCCCAGCTCCCTGGACGCGAAGATGGGGCTGGAGTTGTTCGAGGTCTCCCCCACCCGCACCGTCGGGCGCATGCCCGTCGCCGGGAACACGCAGCCGTTCGGGTACTGGCACGGCGGCGCTTCGTGCGTCCTGGCAGAGTCGCTGGCGTCCATGTCCGCTTTGGCCGAGGTGGGTCCGGGCGGCGGTGCGTTCGGCGTGGACATCAACGCGACGCACCACGCGCCCGCGCGACGCGGCTGGGTGAACGGCGTGGCGGAGGCCCTCCGGATCGGTGGGACCCTGGGGACCTGGGAGGTGGTGCTCACCGACGACGACGGGCGGCGCCTGTGCACCGCCCGCGTCACGTGCCACCTGAGGAGGCCCCGGCCCAACCGCGCCGGTTAGGCCTCGTCCTCCCCGGACGCCTGCGGGCGCCGGGCCTTCTTCGCCGGCTTCTCCGGCGCGTTGGCCTTGCTGTGCGCGATCACGCCCTCGGCGACCTCACGCATCGACTTGCGCAGATCCATGGCGGTCTTCTGGATCCACCGGAAGGCCTCGGGCTCGGTGAGCCCCAGCCCGGCCTGGAGCAGGCCCTTCGCCTGGTCGACGGCCTTGCGGGAGGCCAGGCGCTCCTCGAGGTCGCTGACCTCGTCCTCGACGGCCCGCAGTTCCGCGTAGCGGGCCATCGCCAACTCGATCGCGGGAACGACGTCGGAGGCATCGAAAGGCTTGACGACGTAGGCCATCGCCCCTGCCTCGCGGGCACGGTCGACGAGCTCGCGCTGACTGAACGCGGTCAGCATGACCACGGGCGCGATCCGCTCCTCTGCGATCTGGCTCGCGGCGGTGATCCCGTCGACCTTGGGCATCTTGACGTCCATGACGACGAGGTCGGGGTGCAATTCCCGGGCCAGGGCGAGCGCTTCCTCGCCGTTGCCCGCCTCGCCGACGACCTCGTAGCCCTCACCGGTCAACAGTTCGACGAGGTCCAGGCGGATCAGGGCCTCGTCCTCGGCGACCAGCACCCGTGGTCTGGCTGCCTCCACAGCATCGGTGGGCATGGGAGCCCTTCCTTCCTCGGGCCCGGGCGGGCCGATCATGCAGTAGGTTACGCCCACGCGCCCCACGCCGGCACAACCGTCGCAGATGTGGCAGGATGTTGCACGCCCCCGCCGGGGTGGCGGAATGGTATACGCGGACGGCTCAAACCCGTCTGGGCGCAAGCCCGTAGGGGTTCGAATCCCCTTCCCGGTACGAACGGTCAGTCGACCACTGCCACGCGCAGGGAGTTGGTCTTGCCCGATGTCGACTTGGGGTTCCCCGCGACGATCACGACCTTGTCCCCGCTCTGGACCATGCCCTGGCCCTTGAGCGCGTTCAGGACGGCGTCCACCATCGCCTCCATGGCGTGGAACTCGGGCGTCGTGAACGACTTGATGCCCCAGGCCAGCGTCATTTCCTGCGCCGTGGACATGAACGGGCTGAACGAGCAGACCTCGATCGCGGGCCGCAGCCGCGCCAGGCGGAGAGCCGTGTCGCCGGTCTTGGTGAACGCCACCAGGTAGCGGGCATCGACGCGCTCGGCGACCTCGACCGCCGCTTTGGCGATGACTCCCGACGTGGTGTGCGGGTTCCAGTTGATGGGCGCGATCTTGTCCAGGCCGATGGACTCGATCTTGCGGATGATCCGCCCCATGGTTTCGACGGTCACGATCGGCCAGGCGCCCATGGCAGTTTCGCCGGACAGCATGACAGCGTCGGCGCCATCGAGAATCGCATTCGCCACGTCGGACGCCTCGGCGCGCGTGGGTCGCGGGGCTGTGATCATCGACTCGAGCATCTGCGTGGCCACGATGACGGGCTTGGCGGCCTTGCGTGCGGCGGTGACGATGCGCTTCTGGGCGGCCGGGACGTCCTCCAGCGGCAACTCCACGCCCAGGTCCCCTCGGGCCACCATGATGGCGTCGAACGCCAGCACGATCTCGTCGAGTTCGTCGAGCGCCTGCGGCTTCTCGATCTTGGCGATGACGGGAATGCGGTGCCCGAACTCGTCCATGATCGCGTGAACGACGTCCACGTCGCGGGGCGAGCGGACGAACGAGAGGGCCACCATGTCGACCGCGTGCTCGAGAGCCCACCGCAGGTCGTCGGCGTCCTTCTCCGACAGAGCCGGGACGCTGACGGCCACGCCGGGCAGGTTGATGCCCTTGTTGTTGCTCACCACTCCGCCGATGACCACCTCGGTGACGACGTCGGTGTCGGTGACCTCCACGGCGCGCAACTCGATGGCGCCGTCGTTCACGAGGATCTGGTCACCGGGCCGCACGTCGTCGGTGAGCGTGTGCAGCGTGGTGCTGCACCGCTCCTTGGTCCCGGGCACGTCCTCGACCGAGATCGTGAAACGGTCGCCCGGCTCCAGGACCTCGGAGCCGTTGACGAACCGCCCCAGACGGATCTTGGGCCCCTGCAGGTCGGCGAAGACACCGACGGGACGACCGGCGGCCTCGGCTGCCTGACGAACGAGGTTGAGTCGGCGCAGGTGGTCGTCGTGGTCGCCGTGGCTCATGTTGAGACGTGCCACGTTCATGCCGGCCTCGACCAGCTCCAGCACACGCTCAGCCGTGTCCGTTGCCGGCCCGAGGGTGCACACGATCTTCGCCCGCCGGTTCGGAAGGCCGTCGTTTCTGTTTCTCGCCACGAGCACGACCCTAGCGCAGGGATGTCGAGGAGGGCTGGCTGTTGATTGAACCCGAAGGTCAATGCACCCGGAGCGTCACGAGCGCTGCTGCCAGGTCCTCGGGGTAGGGCGAACTGAACTCGACCCACTCACCTCGCGTGGGGTGCACGAAGCCGAGGCGGACCGCGTGCAGCCACTGCCGGTCGAGGCCGAGGCGTCGCGCCAGGACCGGGTCGCCGCCGTAGGTGGGATCGCCGACACAGGGGTGCCCGATCGCCTGCATGTGGACGCGGATCTGGTGGGTGCGGCCCGTCTCGAGGTGCACCTCCAGCAGTGTCGCTGCGCGGAACGCCTCCACGGTCTCGTAGTGGGTGACGGAGTGCCGACCGCCGCCGACGACCGCCATCTTCCACTCGCTGCCGGGGTGCCGGGCGATCGGCGCCTCGATGGTCCCCGTGAACGGGTCGGGGTGACCTTGAACGAGCGTGTGGTAAACCTTCACGATCTCGCGGTTGCGGAAGGCGCGCTTGAGGGCGGTGTAGGCGGGCTCGCTCTTGGCGATCACCATGAGGCCCGACGTGCCGACGTCCAGCCGCTGCACGATGCCCTTGCGTTCGCTGGGTCCCGACGTCGAGATCCGGAATCCCGCAGCCGCCAGGTGGGCGACGACGTTCGGGCCCTCCCAGCCCAGGGACGGGTGCGACGCCACCCCTGCGGGCTTGTCGACCACGACGATGTCGTGGTCGTCGAAGACGATGCGGATGCCCGCGACCTCCTCGGGAACCACGGTCGCCACGCGGGCCTCGGGAAGCTCCAGCTCGAGCATGTCACCGGCCCGGACGCGATCCGACTTGACGACCTGACACCCGTTGAGCAGGAGGCGGCCATCCGCGATCAACTCGGCCAGCCGCGCCCGGCTGACCCCGGTCATGCGGGACGCCGCGGCGTCCACCCGCTCCCCTTCGAGCCCGTCCGGGACCAGCAGCACGCTCACCGGACCGCCTCTTCGCGGGTGGACTCTCCCTGCAGACCGACCTGCCGGACGACGCTGAGCCACACGATGGTCACGGCGGCGAAGGTGATGCACATGTCCGCCACATTGAAGATCGCGAAGTAGGGCAACTGGAGAAAATCGATGACGTGCCCGTGCGCGAATCCGGGCGGACGTACCAAACGGTCGGTGAGGTTGCCGAGAATCCCTCCCAGCAGGAGCCCCACGGCCACGACCCAGCCGCGGTGGCGCGTCCGGGGCAGGAGCCAGCCCACCACGAAGGCCAGCGCGACGACCGCGATTCCGGTCAGGACGACCGTGAAGCTCTCCCCCAGGCTGAACGCTGCCCCGGGGTTGCGCACGAGCCGCAGGGTGAGCAACCCGCCCAGCAGCACGGGAGGGTTCCCGGGATCCAGGTGCGCGAGGGCGAGCGCCTTGGTCAGTTGGTCGAGTCCGTAGCCAAGGCCCGCGATCGTGAGCGCCAGCGCCCACGCAGCGCGGGCCGGCAACACGCCTCGGGGTGGTTCGACGGCGCCTATCGCCGTTCCTGCCGTTGCTTGCAGGTGACGCACATCGTGGCACGCGGGAACACCATGAGTCGGTCCTTGCCGATGGGCTGACCGCAGGACTCGCACCGGCCGTACTGGCCGGAGTCGAACAATCGGAGGGCGAGTTGCGCCTGCTCCAGCATGTCCCGGGCGTTCTGGACGAGCGACATTTCCTGGTCACGCTCGAAGTTCGTCGACCCGACGTCGGCCGGATCGCGTCCAGCGCCCTCGGTCCCGTCGTCGAAGAGACTCGCAAGCCCCCGCTCCGCCGTGGCGATGGCCCGCTCCATCCGCCCGATGTCGAACAACAAGTCCTCGCGGACCTCCGCCAGTTCCTCTGCGGTCCAGGGCTCTTCGCCCTCGGCCACTGGGACGGCGCGTGCCGTATCAGCGCTGATGTCGGTCATGGACACACCCCCCTTTCGCGCACTTGAGCGCAGACAGTACCACCGACGCCCGGATTTTGCCCGCGTACGAAGGGACCGGCGGCCAGAGCCGCCGGTCCCTCGTCTCGTCGGGGGTCGAACCGTCCCGGAGGGCTCAGTTCTCCTTGGCCAGCAGGGCGTCCAGCCGTGGTGTGGCCGACATTCCGCGTTGCTCCTCGGAGACGAGCTCTGGAGCATCCTCCGGCTCCAGTCGGTTGGAGCGGACGGCCTCGACCTGGCTCTGCAGGAAGTTGACGAAGGTGTCGCGGAAGCGGGACTCGAAACCGCGCAGGTGGTCGACGCGCCCGACGAGCGACTCGCGCTCCTCCTCCAAGGTGGCGAACAGCTCGGCGCGACGGGCCTGAGCGTCCCGGTCGACCTGGGCGGCACGCTCGTCGGCCTCACGGGTGACGTGCTCGGCATGGGCCCGGGCGTCGTTCTCGGCCTGCTCGGCCCGCTGACGCGCCTCGTTCTCGGCCTGCTCGGCCCGCTGACGCGCCTCGTTCTCGAGCTGCTCGGCGCGCTGCTGGGCCTCGGCGACACGACGTTCGGCGTCCTGGCTTGCTTCAGCGACGCGGCGTTCCGCGTCCTGGGTGGCCTCCGCGACGCGGCGCTCCGAGTCGCTGGTCGCCTCGGACACGAGGCGGTGGGCCTCGGCCGTGGCCTCCTCGGTGAGGCGCTCGGCCTGTTCGGTGGCCATCTGCAGGAGCCTCGTCACGGCCGGGGACGCCTCGGCGGCCGTCCGGACGACGATCTGCTCGCCGCCGATCAGGGCCGCGGCGGCGGGGGCGCTGGGCTGACGGGCGGCCTCGTCACGCAGGCCGCTCACCTCCGAGGCACGCTCCTCGAGCTGCTGGCGCAGTGAATCGAGCTCCTGGTCCCGCTGGCCCAGCTCTTCGCGGAGCCGTCCCAGCTCGCCATCGCGGATCTCTACCTCGCGGCGCAGATGTTCGGCCTCGTCCCCGCCCCCGGAGAGGGAGGCGTGCAGGTTCGCGATCTCGGCGTCGCGGCGCTCCAGGTCGATCTGCCTCGCCTCGAGTTCGGTGTCCTTGGCCTCAATCTCGGCCGCACCAGCCTGAACCTGTCCACGGAGTTCCTCGGCCTCGGCGCGCAGGCGCTCGATCTCGGCGTCACGCTCGGCGAGTTGGGCGCGCAACTCCTCCGACCCTTCGTCGCCGCCCACGCCGCCGTCGGTGCGCAAAGCCTCGACCTGCCGCTGGAGAGTTGCGTTCTCCTCGGTCAGCTGCACCAGCGTCGACTCCACCTTGTCGACGAAGTTGTCCACGTCGACCGGCTCGTAGCCGTTGCGCCGGGCCAGGTGAAACCGCGTGTCGCGCACCTGTTCAATGGTCAGGGTCATCGTTCACCTCACGTGATGGTTCTGGATCTGGGCACGGTACACCCACTAGCGCCTGCGGCCTCAGGCTACTCCAGACATCGGGAGACGGCCAAGGAAACGCGCCTGCTCAGGAGAACGCCACGAGGACGACCCGCTGCAGGATCGTCAAGCCGAAGTAGAGGATGAGGAACCCCACGTCGAGCGCCACGCCCCCGAGCCGCAACGGCGGGACGAGGCGTCCGATGAAGCGCAACGGCGGGTCTGTGACGGTGTAGATCGTCTCGGCCAGCACGAGCACGGCACCGCGGGGCTGCCAGCCCCGCACGAACAGGGGTACGAACGAGAGCACTGCACGGGCTGTCAGGACCAGCAGGTACAGCCAGATGAGGAAGGACAGCATGGCTCCCACGATGGGCAAGATGACCCTCCCGGATCCTCGTCAGCTCTGGTTGAAGAAACCACCCGCGATGCGTTCCTTGTCCTCGGCCGTGACGTTGACGTCCGCCGGGGAGAGAAGGAACACCTTGCTGGTGATGCGTTCAATCGTGCCACGCAGACCAAAGATCAGGCCGGCGGCGAAGTCAACGAGCCGCTTGGCGTCGGAGTCCTCCATGTCGGAGAGGTTCATGATCACGGGCGTGCCGTCGCGGAAGTGCTCCCCGATCGTGCGCGCCTCGTTGTAGGTGCGGGGGTGCACGGTCACGATCCTGCTGAGGTCCGCCTTGACGGGGACGACCGGGCGTCGCGTCTCAAGCGCGGTGACACTGGCTGCGGGCACATGCTCCTGGCGTGGGGGCTCAGCGTGCGGGGCGTCCGTGGAACGCGCCTGGACGGCCGCCGTGAGTTCGTTGTCGTGGGACTCGTCCCCGGGATACGGGGTGTCCGCCATGAGGCCGAGCCACACTGCCGCCTTCTTCAAACCGTCGGCCATGGGTCCTCCCGGGTTCGTGAATTCAAACCAACACTAGCGTGCGGCACCAGTGGCCCCCCCACGGCGCGCCGCGATCCAGACCACGCCGACCTGTCGCCCGGCCGCCGCACCGTCGCGACGATGGGAATGCAGCCCGGGATCCTCGAACGTGCAGCCACCCAGGTCCTCCACCGCGACGCCGGCGTCCGCGAGTTGCGCCCGTGCCGCGGCCCCGAGGTCGATCCCCGTGGTCCCCCAGCGCGTCGTGGGCGCGGGCACCCCCAGCCGGGCGGCGGCGTCCGCAGCCATGTCCGGCGGAACCTCGTAGCAGCCCTCGCAGATGCGGGGACCCACCCAGGCGGTGAGTTGTCGGGCTCCGAGCTCCCGCAGGGCCGCCACGGTCTGGCCGATGACCCCCCGCAGCAGTCCCTCACGACCCGCGTGGGCGGCGCCGACCACGCCCGCGACGGGGTCTGCGAAGAGGATCGGGACGCAGTCGGCGACCCGGACGGCCAGCGCCACGCCCTCATCGGACGTCACCAGAGCGTCGGCGGGGTGGTCGGTGAGGTCGATGAGGACGGCGTCCCCTTCGGGGCGGCGGACCCGCACGACGTCGCTACCGTGCACCTGCGCGACGATCGCGACTGGCACGCCGAGACCGGCTGCGATCGTCGCGTAGGCCGCTTCACGACGCTCAGCGGGCTGAGAATCGGAGAGGTTGACCGCTGCCGAGGTGATGGCGACCCCGACGCCGTCGGCGCCGGGGTCACGCAGGAAATGCCACACGGACTTACTTCAGGAAGTCGGGCACGTCGAGCTCGTCGTCCTCCGGGGGGGACACCGGCCGGACGGGCGCCTGCGGGCGAGTGGATGCGGCCGGCTGGGGACGCGGGGGCTCGGGGTCGGCCGGGGCCTGCGGCGGACGCGCGGCCGGCTGGGCGGGACGCGGCCGGTGGCGCAGGTCCGCAGGCTGCCGCGTGATGCCGGGCTGACGCTGCGGCGGGGCTCCCCCGTCGAAGCCCGCGGCGATGACCGTGACGCGGACCTCGTCGCCCAGGGCGTCGTCGATGACGGTGCCGAAGATGATGTTCGCGTCCTCGTGTGCGGCCTCTTCGATGAGGTTGGCGGCCGCGGAGACCTCGAACAGGCCCAGGTCCGAACCGCCCGCGATCGAGAGCAGGACGCCGTGGGCGCCGTCGATCGACGCCTCGAGCAGGGGCGAGCTCACGGCCATCTCGGCGGCGGCGCGGGCGCGGTCCTCACCGCGGGCCGAGCCGATGCCCATGAGGGCGGAGCCGGCGTTGCTCATGACGGCCTTGACGTCAGCGAAGTCGAGGTTGATCAGGCCGGGAGTGGTGATGAGGTCGGTGATGCCCGAGACACCCTGCATGAGCACCTGGTCGGCCTGCTTGAAGGCGTCCAGGATCGCCACATTGTGGTCGGTCATCTCCAGGAGCTTGTCGTTCGGGATGACGATGAGGGTGTCGACTTCCTCACGGAGGCCCGCGATGCCGTTCTCGGCCTGCACCGACCGGCGCCTGCCCTCGAACGAGAAGGGCCGCGTGACGACACCGATGGTCAGGGCACCGAGCGAGCGGGCGATGCGGGCCACGACCGGCGCGCCACCCGTGCCCGTGCCACCGCCCTCGCCGGCGGTCACGAAGACCATGTCGGCCCCCTTGATGACCTCCTCGATCTCCTCGGCGTGGTCTTCCGCAGCCTGACGCCCCTTGTCAGGGTCGGCACCGGCGCCGAGGCCCCGGGTGAGGTCCCGACCGATGTCGAGCTTGACGTCGGCGTCGCTCATCAGGAGAGCCTGCGCGTCGGTGTTCACCGCGATGAACTCGACGCCACGCAA
>CAZZGU010000001.1:28081-35863 GCA_964653755.1 uncultured Nigerium sp.
CCGCCACCACCCACGCCCACGACCTTGATGATCGCCAGGTAGTTCTGGGATGCAGTGCCCACCGTGTTCCCTATTCCTCGCGTTTTCCGTTGTCAGCGCCCACTCTCAAGGTCCGGTGCAGGGGGAAGGAACCATCCAGGGGCGACCCCAAGGCTACGCAGCGCCCCGAGGGGTGTCCAACACCCCTTCTGCCGTCGGCGAGCCCCTCAACCACAGGTTGAGAGTCGTTGCGCCAGGTCGTCACCGGACCCGGGTCGTCGGGTTCGACGGGGAGGACACGTCATAGACGCCCGCCGGGACCTGGAGCAGCGCCACGACGATCTGGGACTTGAGGCCGGAGGCCTCGGCGCTGCCCCACACGATCCGGCCCCCGTCGGCTAGGACGGCCTCGATCGAGTCGACGCTGCCCGCGCGAAGCATCGTGACCCGTTCGCGCACCTGGGGCGGCAGGGCGTTGGCGACGATCACGATGTCGGCGAGCAGATCCTCGGCGTCCGCCGGGACCTCGGCGAGCATCGTGTTGTCGGGCTGTTCCGCGGTCGCGTGGAAGATCGTCCCGGAGTCGTCGACCCATTCGAAAGAGCCCGCGTGGTGGCGCACGAGACGCAATTGGCGCTCGGTGACCGCGACGTCGATCGAGCGGGGCCAGACCCGCCGGACCTCCACCGAGGCCACGGCGGCCAGCGTCCGGACACGCTCGGCCACCTCCTCGGTCGGGATGCGCGCGAGCGGAACCCCGAGCGGGACCGCGGCCGTCTGCACGACCGACTCGGTCGTCAGGAGGGAGGTCCCGCTCACCTGCACCTCGCGGACGACCAGGAGCGGCGAGCCCCACACCACCCAGCCGAGCCCAGCCACGGCGCCCAGCACCGCGAGCACGGCCGCGACCACACGGAGGCGCCGCCGCCGGGCGAGCCGTTCCTTCTCGCGCCGGCGTCCGGAGACGTCGACCAGGGGCTGGGTCACGCGCGCCCCCCCAGGGCGGCCACGAGCGCAGGGCCGACCGTGGTGATGTCCCCGGCCCCCAGGGTGAGGACCAGGTCCCCCGGCCGGACGAGGTGCGCGAGGACGCCGGCCGCGTCCGCCACCGCCTCGACGTACGTCGCTCCACGGTCGAGCCCGCGCACGGCGTCCGCCACGAGTTCGCCGGTCACTCCGGGGACCGGGTCCTCCCGGGAGCCATAGATGCCGAGCACCACGATCTCGTCCGCGAGGGTGAGGGCAGCGCCGAAGTCGGCGGCGAACTCCACGGTCCGGCTGTAGAGATGGGGCTGGAAGCACGCGACGAGCCGACCCTCCCCGACCCGTGGCCGCGCCGCGGTCAGGGTGGCGCGCAGCTCGGTCGGGTGGTGGGCGTAGTCGTCGAAGACGCGGACGCCGCCCGCCGTCCCGACGAGTTGGAAGCGTCGGTGCGTCCCCAGGAAGGCCGGCGCGGCCGCGCGCAGGGCCGGGCCGGACATGCCGAGTTCACGCCCGACCGCGTAGGCGGCAGCGGCGTTCAACAGGTTGTAGCGGCCCGGGACGACGAGCTGCAGGGGTCCGGAGTCGCCGGGCGCCACCAGCGTGGCGGTCGAGTGGTCGGCGGTCAGGAGGATCCCGGTCAGCCGAACGTCGGCGTCCGGGGCCTCGCCGTAGGTGACGACACGCTTGCCCGCGGCCCGTGCCCGGTCGGCCACCACGCAGGCCCCGGGGTCGTCTGCGCAGGTGATGACCGCTTCGACCTCCGGCCCGCGGACCAGGCGGGCGAAGCCCTCGTGGTAGCGCTCCGGGGATCCCCAGTTGTCGAGGTGGTCGGCCTCGACGTTGGTGACCACCACGATCGTCGACGGGTACTGCAGGAAGGAGCCGTCGGACTCGTCGGCCTCGATCACGAACGCGCGCCCCCCACCGAGGTGGGAGCTGCGGCCGGACGCCGCGAGCGGCGACCCGATCACGTAGGAGGGGTCGGCGCCGGCGGCCGCCAGCAGCGTGGCGGTCAGGCCGCTGGTCGTGGTCTTGCCGTGGGTTCCCGTGACGGAGACACCCGCGTGGCCCAGCATGAGGGCTCCCAACGCGGCGCTGCGGTGCCAGACGCGCAGGCCCCGGCGGCGGGCCTCGGCAAGCTCGGGGTTCGTCTCGCGGACTGCCGTCGACACCACCACGGTGGCGGCGTCGGCGAGGTGGGCCGGGTCGTGACCCACGAAGGTCGACACGCCGGCGGCCGCCACCTGCCGCAGGGTCTCGGAGTCGCTCTGGTCGGAGCCCGAGACCCGGACGCCGAGGGCCGCGTAGGCCTCGGCGATGGCGCTCATCCCGGCGCCCCCGACGCCGATGAAGTGGATCGGTGCGACCTCACGCGCGGGTGTCAGAGGGACGGGCTCGATGAGCGGCATCTCAACGCCCCCCGGCCAGGTCGAGGATGCGGCGGGCCAGATCCCCGGCGGCATCGGCCGGGACCAGGCCCCGACAGGCCTCCCCCATGCGGCGCAGTTCGTCGGGGTCCCGCAGCAGCGGCAGCGCCACCTCGAGCATCCGGGCGGCGGTGAACTCCGCGTTGGGGACGAGGCGGGCCGCTCCGCCGTCCACCAGGAAATCGGCGTTGCGTGCCTGCTCGCCGTTGCCGTGCGGCAGGGGGACGAACACGGTCGGCAGCCCAACGACCGCCGTCTCCATGACCGTGCCGGCGCCCGAACGTCCCACCATGAGGTCAGCGGCGGCGTACGCCTGCTCCATGGCGTCCACGTAGGCGACCGGCAGGTAGGTGGCCCCGGTCGTGGGGTCGTCCACCCGGGTCAGGTCCGCGGTCATGTTGCGTGGGCCGAGGACGTGGAGGACGTCCACGCCGGCCGCGAGGAGTTGATCGCGCGCCCCGAACGTCGCGTCGTTGATGGCGACCGCACCCTGGGAGCCGCCGCTGACGAGGAGGAGCGGACGGTCGGCGTCCAGCCCCAGGGACTGCCGGGCGCCGGCACGGGCAGCCGCGCGGTCCAGACCCGTGATGCCCTTGCGCAGCGGCAGCCCCACATATTCGGCCCTGGGGAGCGGCGTCCCCGGGAACGAGACGGCGACGACGCGGGCGAACCGGGCGGCCACCTTGTTGGCCAGGCCGGGGACCGCGTTCTGCTCGTGGAGGACCACCGGCAGGCGCAGCCGGGCCGCCGCCAGGTAGACCGGCAAGGAGACGTAACCGCCGAACCCGACCGCGACGTCGGCGCGGGCGGCTCGCAAGATGGCGCCCGCCTCCCCCACGGCACGCGCCAGGCGTCCGGGCACGCTCAGCAACTCGGGCGTGAGCCGCCGAGGCAGGGGCACGGGCGGGATCATCTTCAGCGTCAGGCCCGCGGCGGGGATGACCCTCGACTCGAGCCCCTTGGTGGTGCCGACGCACGTGAGGGCGACGGACGGCTCGAGGTCGCGCAACCGCTCCGCGGTGGCGATGAGGGGTGAGGTGTGGCCGGCGGTTCCCCCGCCGGCTAGCACGATCGAGACCATGGCGTCCCTCCCGGGTCAGGTGCGGTGGCCCGGCAGGACGGCCGACAGCCGTCTGCGCGAGCCCTTCTTCTTGCGCAGCCGCGCCAGCCAGGCCTTCGTCTCCGGCTCCTCGCGCGCGCAGGCGACGAGGACGCCGAGCGCCATCAGGTTGGCCAGCAGGGCCGACCCACCATAGGACACCAGAGGAAGCGGCACGCCGAGCACCGGCAGCATCTTGAGGACGACCATGACGTTGACCAGCGCCTGCATCATGAACCAGCACGTGATGCCCGCGGCGACGATCCGCGCGTAGAAGGTCGACGTCCGCAGGGCGATCCGGAAGCCGGCATAGCCCAGGACGAGGAACAGGCCCATGACCGCGAGCGTGCCGAGCAGGCCCATCTCTTCGCCGATGACGGCGAGCACGTAGTCGGTGTGGGCCTCCGAGAGACTCCCCCACTTCTGGCGGCCCGCGCCCAGACCGACCCCGAGCCAGCCCCCGGTCGCGAGCCCGTACAGGGCCTGGTTCGGCTGGTGATTGATGCCGGTGGGGTCCACCGAGGGGTCGAGAAAACCCGCGATCCGCTGCAGCCGCGACGGGCTCGTGGCCACGAGGAAGGCCGCAGCGGTTCCGACGATGGCGACCATGCTCCCCAGCACCCGCAGCGGCGCGCCGACACACCACAGGACGGCCACGATGATGCCGCTCAGCACGATGGCGGTACCCAGGTCGTGCTGCAGGATCACGAGACCCACCAGGAGCAGCGACAAGGGAAGGAAGGGGACGAGCAGGTGCTTCGGCTGATCGAGCAGGCGCCTCTTCGCGACCAGGACGCTCGCGCCCCAGCAGATGATGGCCAGCTTGGCGAATTCGGACGGCTGGATCCGCGGAATCAGGCTCCCCGACCCGAAGTTGAGCCAGTTGCGGTTCCCGTTGAGTTCGTAGCCCAGCGGGGTGAAGGTGAGCGCGAGCAGCACCCCGGCGAGCAGGAGGATCGGCCACCCGAGGCGCCGCAGCGTCTCGGTGGGCAGGCGCGCCAGAATCACGGCCGCGATCAGCCCGCCGACGAGGAAGAACGCCTGTCTCGTCACGAAGTAGTAGGCGTTCCCGTACCGGGTGTAGGCGAACACGCTCGACGCCGACAGCACCATGATCGTCCCGAGGGCGAGCAGCAGGAACGCGGGCACCACGAGGAGCACCAGACTCGCCAGCGGGTGGGCCAGCCAATCGGAGACGGTGTCGGTCAGCGCCGAGATCCGGGAAACCGCGCGGGCGCGCGCGTCCCGTCTGGGCGGCCGGGTGGGCGTCAGGATCGCCACGCTCTGCCCCCTCTCTTCACGTCCCTCATGTTCCCAACAGGCGGGCGACGGCCGCCGCGAAGTCCGCGCCGCGGGCGTCGTAGCCCGACCACATGTCCTTGCTCGCGCATCCCGGCGCCAGAAGCACGACGTCGCCCGGTTCGGCGAGATCCGCTGCGGCCCGCACCGCCTCGTCCATGGCTCCAGTCTCGGCGTTGTCGAGCACGATCGTCGGCACGTCGGGCGCGTGTCGGGCCAGGGCACCCGCGATCACGGCGCGGTCGACACCGAGGACGACGGCGCCCCGGAGCCGGTCACGGTAGGTGCGGACCAGGTCGTCGAAGGAGGTGCCCTTCGCCTGCCCGCCCGCGATCCAGACGATGCGGTCGAACGCCCGCATCGAGGACGCCGCCGCGTGCGGGTTCGTGGCCTTGGAGTCGTCGACCCAACGGACGCCGTCGGCCTCGCCCACCGTCTGGATGCGGTGGTCACCGATGCGCAGGTTCCGCAGGCCCCGGCTGACCGCTTGGGGCGACACGCCGAAGCTGCGGGCGAGCGCAGCCGCGGCCAGGGCGTTCTCGACGTTGTGGGGGGCATAGGGCTGGACGTCCGTGAGCTGCGCCAACGGCAGGGCGGAATCGCGACGCTGCTCGACGAAGGCCCGGTCGACCAGGAGGTCGTCGACCACCCCCAGCATCGAGGGGGCGGGGACGCCGAGGGTGAACCCGATCGCGCGCGCGCCCTCGGTCACGTCCGCGTCCTCCACCATCCGCTCCGTCGCCGGTTCGGCGACGTTGTAGACGCACGCGTGGGTGACACGCTCGTAGATCCGGGCCTTGTCGGCGGCGTACGCGGCCATCGGGTCGGCCTCGTAGGCGTACCACTCCAGGTGGTCGGGCTGGATGTTCAGGACGGCCGCGGAGTGCAGGGCCAGGGTGTGGCTCCAGTGGAGCTGGAAGCTGGACAGCTCGACCGCCAGGACGTCGTAGTCGACCTCGTCCAGGAGCGCCTCGATGATCGGACGCCCGACGTTGCCGACCGCGGCCGTCCGCAGACCGTCCGCGGCCAGGATCGACTCGAGCATGTTCACGGTCGTGGTCTTGCCGTTGGTGCCGGTCACGGCGAGCCACGGGACCTGCCGGTCAGGCTGCATCATGCGCCAGGCCAGCTCGACGTCCCCCCAGACCGGGACGCCTCGTTCCGCGGCCTGGGCCAGCAGTGGCGCGGTCGGGCGCCAACCCGGGGAGGTGACGACGAGGTCCACGTCGGCGGGCAGGCTCCCGGTGCTGCCGGCGCCGAGCCGCACGTCGACGTCCAGCCGGCCGAGCAGTTCGCCCTTCTCGCGGTTGGCCGCCGAGTCCGACTCGTCCAGGGCGACGATCCGCCGGACGCCGAGGGCGAGCAGCCCGTCCACGGCGGCAAAACCCGACGTGCCGAGCCCCGCCACGACGACGGTCGCCTCGTGCCACGGCGACAGCCGGTCGGCGTTGGCGAGCCAGGCGGACACGCCTCGATCCTGTCGCGTCGTCACTGTCCCACCACCCACTCTGCGTAGAAGATTCCCAGTCCGGCGGCGACGAAGATGCCGCAGACGATCCAGAAGCGGATCACGATCGTGACCTCGGCCCAGCCCTTGATCTCGAAGTGGTGCTGCAGCGGCGCCATCTTGAAGAGCCGCTTGCCGCCCGTCGCCTTGAAGTAGCCGACCTGCAGGACCACCGACAGCGTGATCACCACGAAGAGCCCGCCCAGGATCACCAGCAGCAGCTCGGTGCGCGTCAGGATCGCGAGGCCCGCCAGCGCTCCCCCCAGCGCGAGCGACCCGGTGTCGCCCATGAAGATCTTGGCCGGCGAGGCGTTCCACCACAGGAAGCCGAAGCAGGCACCCGCCAGCGCCAGGGAGACGGCCGCGAGGTCGATGGGGTCCCGGACCTCGTAGCAGCGCGGGCCCGCGGTCGAGAGCGCACCGCAGTACTGGTTGCTCTGCCAGATGTTCACCAGCGCGTACGACGCGAACACCATGGCGGCGGCGCCGGTCGCGAGCCCGTCGAGGCCGTCGGTGAGGTTCACCCCGTTGCTCATGGCCGCGATGATGAACATGATCCACACGACGGCGAGCCACACGGGCAGGTGGAACCACTGGAGATCGCGCAGGAACGAGACGAAGCTGCTGGCCGGGGTCACGCCGCGGCCGTCCGGGAACTGCAACGAGAGCCAGCCGAAGACCAGGGCGACCAGGGTCTGGAGGGCGAGCTTGGTCTTGCTGTCCAGGCCGAGGCTGCGGGCGCGGGAGATCTTGATCCAGTCGTCCAGGAACCCGACGAAGCCGAGCCCGGCGAAGAGCCCGAGCAGCAGGAGCCCGGACGCCGTGGGCGCCCGCCACGTCAGCAGGTGCGCCACGATGTAGGCGACGATGACCGAGGCGATGATCGCGATGCCCCCCATCGTGGGGGTCCCCGCCTTCTTGAGGTGCTCCTTCGGGCCGTCGTCCCGGATGTACTGGCCGTAGCCCCGGCGGACGAGCAGCCAGATCGCGAGCCTCGTGCCCAGCAGCGTGCCCAACAGGCCGAGCCCTCCGGCCAGCAGGATCATTCTCACGGGTGGGCTCCTTCGTCGTCTGCCGCCAGGAGGGCGTCCGCCACCGTCTCGAGCCCGAGGCCCCGCGATGCCTTCACCAGGACCACGTCGGGTGCGCCCACGGTGCCACGGAGGTGTTCGGCCACCTCATCCTTGCCCGCAAAGTATCGGGCCGCGCGGCCGCTCGGGACGAATCCAGCGACGAGCTCGTCGGCGAACGATCCGACGGCGCAGAGCTCGTCGATCCCGTGCTGCGCGGCCAGCGTCCCGATCCGGCGGTGCGCCTCGGCCGACCCGGGGCCGAGCTCGAGCATGTCACCCAGGACGGCGATCAGACGTCCGCCCGGACGCCGAAGGCCGGCGAGCGCCGACAGCGCGGCCGCCGGCCGCATCAAGTCGCGCACCGAGCCCGACGGCACGCGGGTCTCGTACACGTACGCCTGGGGCGACTTCGAG
>CAZZGU010000001.1:35873-37649 GCA_964653755.1 uncultured Nigerium sp.
ATCGAGTCGGGGTTGGCGTTGTAGGCGTCATTGAGGACGACGACGCCGTCCGGGCGCTCCTGCAGCTCCATGCGCCAGCGGGACAGAGTGCCGGCGGCGCTGAGGGCGTCCGCCACCTGCGCCAGCGAGAGGCCGGCGGCCAGGGCCACAGCCGCGGCGGCCAACGCGTTGGCGACCTGGTGGGCGCCCATCAGGCGCAGGGTGACGGGGGCGGTGCCCGTCGCCGCCCCGGCGACGTGGAGGATGAACGCGTGGCGCTGGAGCTGGTCGGGGACCACGTCTGTGGCCCACACGCGCAGGGCGGCGGACGCGGCGTCCGGCTCGCCCGTGGCGGAGAAGAAGGCAACGCGGGCCCTGGTCCGGGTGGCCATGCCGGCGACGCGCGCGTCGTCGGCATTGAGGACGGCCCACCCGTCTTCGGGAAGCGCCTCGACGAGCTCGCCCTTGGCCTGCGCGATCGTGTCGATCGAACCGAACTCGCCGAGATGGGCGTGCCCGATGTTGAGGACCGCGCCGACGGTCGGCGGGGTGATGGAACAGAGCCACGCGACGTGACCGACCCCGCGCGCCCCCATCTCGCTCACGAGGAAGCGGGTGCGCCGGTCGACCTGCGCGGCCGTCAGGGGGGCGCCGATCTCGTTGTTGAAGGATCCGGCGGGCGCCACCGTCGGGCCGGCCGCCGCGAGGACCTGGGCGAGCAGGTCCTTGGTCGTGGTCTTGCCCGACGAGCCGGTGACCCCGATGACGACGAGCCCGGAGTGCCGCTGCGCCGAGGTCACGATCCCGTGCGCGAGCCGGCTCAGGCCCGCCACGGTGTCGGCGACGACCACGTGAGGCACCGCGACGTCCACCGGGTGGGTCACCAGGACTGCGCCGGCACCGGCGGCCGTCGCGGCCGCCACGAAGTCGTGCCCGTCGACGCGTTCGCCGGGCAGCGCCACGTACACCGCGCCGGGCGTCACCCGACGGGAGTCGATCACGACGTCCGGGCCGACCAGGGCGTCGGGGTCATCGGTCGCCAGCGCTCCCCCGGCCCACTCGGCGACCTGCCGTACGCTCACGCGATCCATGGCCTTCACATCCTCCCTTGCCAGAGGTCTGTCACGACCTCCACGTCGTCGAACGGGGTCACGACCCCGCCGATGTCCTGGCCCTGCTCGTGTCCCTTGCCGAGGATCGCCACCCAGTCCGCGGGCCCTGCCAGCTCGAGCGCGGCGTCGATGGCGCTGCGCCGATCCCCGCCGTCAAGGACCTGCACCTTCCCCGGTCGCCCGGACGCCGCCGCGCGCGCCCCCGCCAGGACGGCCGCACGAATCGCCTCGGGGACCTCGCTGCGGGGATTGTCGTCGGTGACGACGACGACGTCGGCGCCGTGCGCCGCCGCCTCGCCCATCGGCCCTCGCTTGGTGGCGTCGCGGTCACCGCCCGCGCCCAGGACGACGATGCGCCGCCCGGTGGTCGGGAGCGAAGCCACCGCGGCGGTCACGGCCTGCGGGGTGTGGGCGAAGTCGACCACGACGTGGGGGGCGTCCGGGCCGAGATCGACGCGTTGCATGCGCCCGGGGACCTGGGCCGCCGCGATCCCGGCCGCGGCACGCGCCACGTCGACGCCGAGGGAGCCGACCATGGCGAGCGCGGTCAGGGCGTTGCGCACGTTGAAGTCGCCCAGCATCGAGATCGTGAAGTCGTGTTCTCCCCCGGGGTGATCGAGCCGGATCCGGGAGCCGCCCCCGGGCAGCGCCTCGGCGGCCACGACGCGGTAATCGGCCTCCGACT
>CAZZGU010000001.1:37659-51549 GCA_964653755.1 uncultured Nigerium sp.
CCGGCGCGCACGGCCGTCCGCGCGGACGAGATCGGCGAGCCGGCGTCCCCAGGGGTCGTCGACGTTGACCACCGCGACGTCGGCGCGGCCGCTCAGGAACAGACGCGTCTTGGCCTCGAAGTACGCCTCAAGGGTCTCGTGGTAGTCGAGGTGGTCCTGACCGAACATCGTGAAGGCCGCCACGCCGAAGCGCACGGCGTCCACGCGGTGGAGGGCCAGGGCGTGGGAGCTCACCTCCATCACCACCGTGTCCGCGCCCCGCTCCGCCATGACCGCCAACAGTGCCTGGAGGTCCGGGGATTCGGGGGTGGTGACCGTGGAGCGCGCGCTCTCGAGCGGTTCCCCCCGGACGCGGAACCCGATTGTGCCGATCGTGGCGACGCGGCGACCGACGGCGGTCAGCGCGGCCTCCGCCAGGAAGGTCGTGCTCGTCTTGCCGTTGGTCCCCGTCACGCCCAGCATCGTCAAGCGCTCGGTCGGGCGCCCGTAGACACGGGCGGCGATCTCGGCCATCGCGAGCCGCGGGTCAGGATCGACCACGACGGGGACCCCGCATCCGGAGGCCCAACCGAGGCCCTCGGCGTCGGTGAGGACGGCGACGGCGCCGGCGCGCACGGCGTCCGGGGCAAAACGCGCGCCATGGGTGGCAGCCCCACGCAGCCCCACGTAGAGGTCACCGGGCAGGGTGTGGCGCGAATCGAGGCTCACGCCCGTCACGACCCCGCCGGCGTCGGGCGAGAGGTCGCCGAGCGCGAGGCCGGGGGCGCGCCAAGGACGCAGCGGGCTGGAGTCGCCGGACATGAGGGCCGCCTCACCGCTCCAGGGGGAGCTCGGTGGCCATCTTCTCACTGCTGGGTCGGACGCCGTAGCGCGGAAGGGCAAGCGACATGACGTCCCGGTAGACGGGGCCGGCCATCCCGAGCCCGGCGCCCTCCTGGTCGGGGCGCGCGATCAGGACGTACACGAGCACCTGGGGGTCCTCGACGGGAGCGACCCCGATGATGGACGCCACCTGGCCGTTGTACCCGCCCCCGCCGTCGGCGAGGCGCGCGGTGCCCGTCTTGGCCGCGGTGCGGTAGCCGTCGATGGAGAGCCGATCGGAGTAGTGCAACACCATCTGCTCCATCATCTCCACCGTCGCCCGGGAAGCCTCCTGGGAGATGACCCGGCGCGGCTCGTGCGCCTCGCGTTCGACCTCGTTGCCGTCCGCGTCGGTGATCGAACGGATCACCGACGGGGTGTTGTACACGCCCCCGTTGGCGATCGCGGCGACAGCGGCGGCCATCTGCACCGACGTCACGGACAGGCCGTAGCCGAACGCCATCGAGTCGCGCTGGTAGTCGGGCATCGTCGCCTCCGGCAGGCTGCCGGAGGCCTCGCCGCCCAACCCCAGACCCGCCGGGACACCCAGGCCGAAGGACGCCAGGTAGTTGCGGAACGTCGCCTTGTCCAGGCTGCGCGCCAGCGTGATCGCGCCGACGTTCGACGAGCGCACCAGCACCCCGCGCGTCGTGAGCGTGATGTCGCCGTGCGAGAAGGCGTCCGAGACCTCGTGGTCGCCCACCTGGACGGTCGCACCGATCGAGACCGTGCTGTCGGGAGTGGCCAGCCCGGCGTCGATGAGGGACGCCAGCGTCAGCACCTTCTGCACCGACCCGGGCTCGTAGGACGCCGTGATGGCGCGGTTGCCCATGTCCTCGGTCTGGCCGGCGCCGGGATCGTTGCTGTCGAAGGAGGGGTAATTCGCCATCGAGAGCAGTTCGCCGGTCTCCACGTCCATGACGAGCGCGACGCCCCAGTTGCCGCTCTTCTCCCGCACCTGCTGGGCGAGTCGCTGCTCGACCATCCACTGCAGGTCGGGGTCGATCGTGGTGGCGATGTCCACGCCGTCGTTCGCAGGCTTCAGGACCTGGTTGCCGAGCGGGATCTTCCCGTTGGGGGAGGTCTCGTACTTCTCGCTCCCCTCGACACCGGCCAGTTCCTCCTGGAAGGAGTACTCCAGGCCACCGATGCCCTTGCCCTCCGACATGAACCCGACGATGTTGGACGCCGTGGTGCCCATCGGGTAGACGCGCCGGGGGTTGTTCTCGCGGAAGACCCCGACCCAGTGACCAGCGTTCAACTCGGCGATGAGCCCCGAGAAGAGGCTGGCCGGCACCTGCTTGGCCAGCAGGGTGTACCGCTGCGAGCTGTTGGCCAACTTCTGCTCGATGACCGCGGCGTCTCCGCCGACGTGGCGGGCGATGATCGCGGCCATCTCGCGAGGGGCCTGTTCGGCCTTCGTGAAGTCACGCGCCCGCATCGCCTCGGGCTCCTTGCCGTTGGTCGAGATCATCTTCGGGTCGGCGATCACATTGATCGTGGATTCCGTGAAAGCCAGCACCTGCCCGTCGCGTCCGGTGATGCTGCCCCGCACCGCGGGGAGCGGCTTGGTGACGGTCATCCTGGTCGCCGCTTCCAGCGCCATCTCGTCGGCCTGCACGACCTGCACCTGGACCGCCCGGGTGGCGGCCAGCGAGAACAGCACGGCGATCGTCAGGACGAGCACGCGCAGCCGACCCGCCGACGACGCCAGCGGAGCCCGGCGCACCCGACGAGGGGCGCTCACGGAGTCACCGATCCGGCGGCCGTTGCGTCCGCGGGGGCGGCGTCCGCAGCAGCCTCGGCGGCAGCAGCTTCGGCGGCAGCAGCCTCGGCGGCAGCAGCTTCGGCGGCAGCAGCTTCGGCTGCGGCCACTTCGGCAGCCTGTGCCGGGTTGAGGATGTCGGTGAGGTCGATCCACGGCTGGACCGTCGTGACCACCTCAACAACTTCACCCGGGGCCGCGATGACCTGCGAGGGCACCACGCGGAGGCTCGGGATCTCCCCGACCTGCGCCGGGAGTGGCTCCCCCACCACCGTTCCGGTGGCGAGATCGATGAAGACGCCGTGGGGGTTCGGGACCATGCCCAGCTCGGAAGCGCGTCCAGCGACCTCTCCCGGGGCGTTGAGTCGACTCACCCGGGCTTCCAGATCCGACACGCGATACGCGAGTTCGGCCGCCTTCTGGCGGGTCCGACCCACCTCGAAGGCCGTGTTCTGCAGGTGCGTGTTGAGCAGGAGCACGCCCACCATGCCCACGGTCAGGAACAGCACCATGGCCACCGCGAACTGCAACTGGCCCATCCGTCGCGGCGGGCTTGGGACGCGGCGCAAGGTCGGCCGGGTCGGCGCGGACTGCTGGATCCGGCGTGGGACCTCACGCAGGGCCTGCCAGGCGCTCACGGGGCCACCTCCAGTCGCTCGGCCGCCCGGAACCTCGCCGACGCCGCGCGGGGGTTGAGGCGCACCTCGTCCGGCGTGGGGCGCTCGGCGCCGCGGGTCAACAGGCGGAACTGGGCCCGATACTCGGGCGGCACGACCGGCAGGTCGCGGGGCGCACGGTCGGTGGTCGCCGCGCGAAGGGCGAGCTTCGTGATCCGGTCCTCCAGCGAGTGGTAGGAGAGGACGGCGATGCGCCCTCCGGGGGCCAGGGCGGCGAGGGCCACGGGGAGAAAGGCCTCCAGCGACTCCAACTCCCGATTGACCTCGATGCGCAGGGC
The DNA here is from genome assembly GCA_964653755.1 of uncultured Nigerium sp. Lineage (GTDB taxonomy): Bacteria > Actinomycetota > Actinomycetes > Propionibacteriales > Propionibacteriaceae > Propioniciclava. The sequence continues at coordinate 41,241 of CAZZGU010000001.1, forward strand.
CTGGAAGGTCCGACGTGCCGGATGTCCGCCACCGGCCGCGCGGGCCGCCGCCGGGATGGCGTCGGTGAGGACGCGGACCAGACGGGCCGATGTGGTGAACGGCTCCCGTTCCCGCTCCCGGACGATGCTGCGCGCGATCCGGTCCGCGAAACGTTCCTCCCCGTAGGCCCGCAGGATGCGGGTCAGCGCCCCGACCTCGTAGGTATTGACGACGTCCGCGGCCGTGGGTCCCACCCCGGGACTCATCCGCATGTCAAGGGGGGCATCGACGGCGTAGGCGAAGCCGCGCCCGGTGCTGTCGATCTGGAGGGACGAAAGACCGAGGTCGGCCAGGATCGCGGCCACTCGGGGAATGCCGAGGTCGGCCAGCACGTCGGGCAACTCGTGGTAGACCGACTGAACGAGCGCCACACGATCCGCGAAGGGGGCGAGCCGCTGCCGGGCCACCGCGAGCGCCTCGGCGTCCCGGTCGATCCCCACCAGACGGGCCTCCGGGGATGCCTCCAGCACAGCGAGGGCGTGGCCCCCGAGGCCCAGGGTGCAGTCGACGTACACGGCCCCCGGAGACCGTAACGCCGGAGCCAGCAGTTCGACGATGCGCTCGCGCATGACCGGCACGTGGCTGGCGGCCCGATCACTGCTGGTCATCCTCGTCCTTCGGTCCTTGTGCTCGTGTGATCAGGTTCCAATCCCTGGAACTTCCTGGCACCGGGGAAGGGGTGTCAGGGAGCCCCACGGATTGAAGCCTCACCGCACGAGCCCCTCCTGCCGGTCGTTCGGGCCGTCGCCCGGGGCCAGTTCGCCGTCCATCTGAGCGAAGTTCTCCTCCTCAGCGGCCTGATAGGCCTCCCAGGCCACCAGGTCCCAGACCTCGATGCGGTCGAACGCGCCGACGACGGCGATCTCCCGATCGAGTCCCGCATACGCCCGCAACCCCGTGGGAATCGTCACGCGTCCCTGCTTGTCGGGCACCTCCTGGGACGCCCCCGCAGACAGCACCCGCTGAAAGCTGCGAGCCTCGCGGAGCGTCGAGGGGCGGCGGGACGCCTGTTCCGCCATCTTCATGAACGCGGCCGGGGTGTAGATCGCGAGGCAACGATCCTGTCCCTTGGCGATGACGAGCCCTTCGGCGAGCGCGTCGCGGAATTTGGCAGGAAGGAAGAACCGACCCTTGTCGTCGAGCTTGGGGGTGTGGGTTCCCAGAAACATGCGGATCCCTCCTCCCCCGGCCAGTCCGCTCCCGATACCTCCACATTACTCCACAATGCTCCACCCGACCACCACATCGGCCCTCTCCGGCCCTCGCGCTCCTCCCCGCGTCCGGAGTCGGTGCCACGTGCCCGGCCGGGTAAGGTGTGCCCGTGGAATCCAGCTCCCAGGAAGCGGCGCACGAGGTCGCCGGGCTCGCAAACCAGCTCCGGAGTGCCATCGAGACCGTCATCGAAGGCAAGACAGAGGCAGTGGACATGGCACTGGCCACGCTCCTGGCCGGGGGACACCTCCTCATCGAGGACGTCCCGGGCGTCGGCAAGACGATGCTCGCCCGCACCCTGGCCCGGGCCATCGACTGCTCGGTGCGGCGGATCCAGTTCACCGCCGACCTGCTCCCCACCGACATCACCGGCGTGTCCGTGTTCAACCCGCAGGATCGGGTGTTCGAGTTCAAGCAGGGTGGGGTCTTCGCCAACATCGTGATCGGTGACGAGATCAACCGCGCATCCCCCAAGACTCAGTCGGCCCTGCTCGAGGCGATGGAGGAGCATCGGGTGTCGGTGGACGGCGTCACGCACCTGCTGCCGGAGCCGTTCATGGTGGTGGCCACGCAGAACCCCATCGAGATGCAGGGCACCTATCCGCTCCCCGAGGCCCAACGGGACCGCTTCATGACCGCCATTTCCATGGGGTATCCCAGCGCGGAGGCCGAGGTCGCAATGCTCGACCGGCACGCGACGACCAGCCCGCTGGCCGCTCTGGCGCCCGTCACCACGGGGGCCGGGATCCTGCAGGCCCGGGACGCCGTGGGGCGCATCTTCGTCCACCCCAACGTCAAGGACTACGTGGTGTCGATCGTGTCGACCACGCGAACCTCACCGCTCCTCCACCTCGGGGCGTCCCCCCGAGCGAGCCTGCACCTCGTGCGCGCCGCCAAGGCCCGCGCGGCCATGGACGGCCGGGCCTACGTGATCCCCGAGGACGTCCTCGGACTCGTCGGCCCCGTCCTGGCGCACCGCGTCCTGCTCCACCACCAGGCGCACGCCGCGCGCCACACGGCGTCCGACGTGGTGGAAGAGTTGGCACGCACGATTCCGACCCCTCGCCGCGCCTGACGCGCATGCGTCTGTCCACCCGGCTCACCCCCCGCGGCGTCGCACTCGTCGCCGTCGGCATCGCCCTGGTGGCCCTGGCCTGGGCGGTGGGGCTGCCCGACTTCGCGGTTCCGGGCCTCGTCCTCGGGGTGCTCCCCCTGGGCAGCCTCGCGGCCGTGGCCGCGTTCAGGCCGCGCTTCGCACTCACGCGCACCCTACCGACCCCCGTCGTCGGCGTCGGCGAGGACGCCACCGTCCACCTCGCTGTGACGGTGATCCGCGGCGGTATCCCCGGCGGCGTCGTCTGTGAGGACGACCCACCCCGGGCCGTCGGCGGGAGCCACCAGTTCCGGCTGGAGGTCGCCAGTCGCGGAGCCGTGACGCGGACGTGGTACGAACGGCGTCCGCAACGCCGCGGCCGGCACGTCCTGGACCAGTGCTGGCTCCGCTTCGCCGACCCGCTCGAGCTCGCCGAGAACACCCTTCGCCTGTCCGGGTCCGCCACCCTGATGGTGACGCCGCGCACGCTCCCCCTGCCTCCCTTCCCGGGGCGCACCTTCGGACGCAGCGGCGAGACTCCGTTCCCGCAGACGGCCCTCTCGGGTCCCGACGACGTCCTGGTGCGTGACTATCAGCCACGCGACGACGTGCGACGCGTCCACTGGCCCGCGACGGCGCGGACCGGAACGCTCATGGTGCGCCGGGAGGAGGCCGCGTGGGACCCCACCGCCTGGGTGCTGCTGGATTCGCGCGCCCCCGCCCACCGCGGCCCCTCGACAGGCTTCGAGTGGCTCGTCACGTGTGCCGCCTCCATGGGGGCGTCGCTGTTGGGAGACGGCTACGAGGTGGCCCTCGTCGACGCCGCCGGCCGCACCCACACCACCTCGCCCCGCGGCGCGGGCGCCCGGGCCGACTGGCTCGAGGCCCTGGTGGACGTCGACCTGGCCGACGAGTCGTCGCTGGCGGCAGCCACCCGCACGGTGGTGCTGGCCCCCACGGGGCACGTGATCATCGCACTGCTGGGGGCCCTCGACCCCGATACCGCCCGCAGCCTGGTCTCCACCCACGACAGCCGCCAGCAGTGTCGCGCCTTCGTCCTGCCCAGCCCCCCCGACGGGCAGGCTGCGGACGAAGCGGGCCGAACGATCCTGTCCGACCACGGCTGGGTCGTCGTGACGCTGGCTCCGGACGACGACCTCGCGGCGATCTGGGGTCTGCCGTGACCTATCCGACCCGGGTCGGCCTCGCCCTGACCGTCGCGCTCCTGCTCCCCCTGGCCACGTGGGTCGGGCTCACGCGTGACACTGCGGCGCTCGCGGCGGCCGGCGCGCTGGCCGCCGGCGTGGTGCTCGTGGGCGTGCTGGCCCGCGCCCTGCGTCTGGGCGACCTGGGGGCCGTCGTCGGCCAGACGCTCGTGCTCGCGACGGCGTTCGTCGTCGGCTCAGGCCTGGCCTCGGGCGCCGGAGGGCTCGCCCGCATCGGGGATCTCGTCACCGAGGGCGTCCGGCATATCCAGGACGGAGTGGTGCCACTGGACGCACACCCCGGGGTGGCCCTCCTCATCGGGGTCGGCGTCGGGTTGCTGGCCCTCCTGGCGGACCTGCTCGCCGTCACGCTGAGATGGCCGACCGGGGCGGCGCTCCCCCTGCTCGGACTGTTCGCGGTGCCGGCCCTGGGGTCGGAGTCCCTCGTAGGATTCGCCCCCGTGGGTGCGTTCGCCGCCGGGCTCGCGCTCGTCCTGCTCGCGGCGGCGGAGCCCGCGCGTCCGCGAGCGGCGGCCTGGCTCACCGCCGCGGCGGTCACCGCAGCGTCCCTCGGGGTGGCGTGGGCCGTGGGCCCACGGCTCCCCATCGAGCAGACCCCACTGGGCGGCTCCGACACCATCCAGATGTCCGACCCCTCGCTGGACCTCAAGCGAAACCTCACCCAGCCCGACGACGTACTCCTGCTGACCTACCTCACCGACCTTCCGACCGGGTCCTCCCTCAGGCTGGCCACGCTGCCCGCCTTCTCAGGGTCCGGCTTCGGGCTGGCGGAGATGCGGGTGGTCACGGGCCGGGTTCCCCGGCCCCCAGGGTTCGACGCGGACGGCGTCCCCCGGACCACGTCGGTTCAGGTGGTGGCCTTCGAGAGCGAGTGGCTGCCGGTTCCGTACGCGCCGACGCGCGTGCGTGCCCCCGGCCGGTGGGGGTACGCCGTCGAGACGCTGGACGTCCTCGCCCTCGCCGGCCCGGGGCGCTCCGCCGCGACCCGCGAACTGGCCTACTCCGTCGAGAGCATCGACATCCGCCCGTCAGCGGAGCAGGTCGCCACGGCGGGCACCTCCGAGGTCCCCGGCTGGCCGGAACTGACCGAACTGCCGGTCGGCACACCCCCGCGCCTCGCCGCCCTCGCCGACGAACTGACCGCCGACACCCCCACCGCCGGCGCTGCGGCCCTCACCCTCGAGGCCTATCTCCGGTCGGACCGGTTTACCTACGACACCGCCCGTGCCGCCGACGGCGACTCCCTGGGGACCCTCAACGACTTCCTGTTCGGGTCGCGGACCGGCTACTGCGAGCAGTACGCCGCAGCCATGGCCGCGCTCGCCCGGGCGGCCGGCATCCCGTCGCGCGTCGCCGTGGGCTTCACTCCGGGAACCCTTCAGGGCGGCGTCTGGGAGGTGAGCGCCCACGACATGCACGCGTGGCCGGAACTCTGGCTGGACGGCTGGGGCTGGGTGGCGTTCGAGCCGACGCCCGAGGGAGCGACCTCGGCGAGGGTGACCCCCTCGCCCGCCACCACGCCCACGCCGGCTGCCCCGCAACCCTCGTCCGCGGCCCCGTCGGCGCAGGCGTCCGCCGAGGCCCCGCCGCCCGCCGAGGTGCCCACTGCCGAGGAACCTGCCGTTGCCGAGCCGGAGCCGGACGCCGGCGTCCAGGTGCCGTGGTCGGCGCTGACCTGGCTGGTGCTGCTTGGTGGCGCCCTCGTCGCTCCCCGCCTCGTCCGGGACCGGCGCCGCCGGGCACGGCTCACGGGGTCACCGGACGCCCGCGCCGACGCCCTCGCGGCCTGGGACGAACTGCGCGACACCGTGTCCGACCTGGGCCTGGCGTGGCCGGCGGGCTCCCCGCGCTACGCGGGTGAAGCGCTTGCGACGCGCGTGGGTGAGCCGGCCGCCGACGGCGTCCGGCGCCTGGCGCGGGCCACCGAACGCGCCCTGTTCGATCGGGCGGAGGCGTTCGAGGGCCGCGAGGCGTGGGGGGACGTGCTTGCTCCCGTCACCCGGACTCTCCGCGGACTGGTTTCCCGACGCGCGGCGTTCGTGTCGCGCTGGTGGCCGCGGTCGCTGTTCGGTCGTCGCTGAGGTTCGCAGGCCGAGGGCCCGGGTTCAGTCTGGCTGAATCAGGAGCCTTCGTCCTGACGGCGGCGCCAGCGCTCCTCCATGCGGTCCATGAACGCGGAGTCACCCGAGGGGGTGCGTGGGCGAGACAGGGGGCGAGAGGATGCGCCTTCGTCCCCCACGTGTTGCCACGAGGTGAGCGCGATGATCGTGGCTGCGAGCATGACGATGAAGCCGATGACACTGACTGCTGCGCCCACCTGCATGCCGGCGACCAGGGCGGCGAGACCGACCACGAAGCCCAGCCCTGCCAGTGCAGCGCGGCGCCGATGCAGGCGACGCGTGCGCGTGCCGCGGAGGGTGCTGGCGAGCTTGGGATCCTCAGCAGCGAGCGCTGCTTCCATTTGTTCAAGGAGCCGTTGTTCCTCTTCCGAGAGTGCCATCGTCGCCTCCCTTCCTCAGTGGGGTGTGCCGCCGATCACGTCGGCGTTGCTCCAGTGTATTCTTCGCACGCGTCAAACGGAACCGCGGCGACGGGTCAGCGCAGCCCGCGACACCGCGTGCGGGCCGAACCTGGCGACGGCCGCATCCGCCGCCCGTTCCGCCTCCCGCCAACCGTGTTCGGGCTCGTCCAGGGCGGGCTGCGTGACCGCGAGCCCCACGTCGATGACCCCCTCGACGCGGACGCCGACCCGCCGGATCCGCGGCCGCTGGAGCCGCATCCCCCGTAGCAACGTGACCGCGGCCGCGTGCAGGTCGCCGGTGAGGTCAGTGGGGTTGGTGAGGGTCAGCGACCGCTGGACCGTCCGGAAGTCCGCGAAGCGGATCGTGAGGGTGATCGTCCGGCCGACGACCCCCGCCCGGCGCATGCGGGCCGCCACCCGCGCACTCACCCGGAGAAGTTCGGTCTCGATGACGCGGGGGTCGTCGGTGTCCTTGTCGAAGGTCTCCTGGCTGCCCACGCTCCGCTCGCGGGCCCGGGCGACGACCCGGCGAGGATCGATGCCCCAGGCCAGCTCCCACAACGACCCCCCGGCCTGCGGACCCAGCGCGCGCTGCAGGGTCGACTTGGGGGCGTGCGCGATGTCGCCGATCGTGTGCAGCCCGAGCCTGGCCAAGGAGGCGGCAGTGGACTCCCCCACGCCCCAGATCTTCGCGACGGGCAGGGGGTGGAGGAACCCCGTGACCTCGCCCGGTCTCACCTCGTACAGCCCGTCGGGCTTGGCCCGGTTGGACGCCATCTTCGCGACCAGTTTGGTGGGGGCGATGCCGACCGAGCACGGGATGCGCTGCTCGTCGGCGACGAGGGCCCGCACGAGCTCGCCGATGCGCGCCGGCTCCCCCAGACGCCGGACCGCGCCGGTCACATCGAGGAACGCCTCGTCGAGCGACACCGGCTCGACGGACGGGGTGATCGTCTCGAAGATGGCGAACACCCCCTCCGAGACCGCCTCGTAGGTGTCGAAGTCGGGACGGACGGCCACGGCGTCCGGGCACAGCCGACGGGCCCGGGTCGCGGACATGCCCCCCTCCACGCCGTACGCGCGTGCCTCGTAGCTGGCCGACAGGACGACGCCGCGGCTGGCGCCGCCGACCCACATCGGACGCCCGCGCAGCTCGGGACGCCGCCGCAGCTCGACCGAGGCGTAGAAGGCGTCCATGTCGACGTGGAGGATGACGGGCACCGCTACCTCCCCGAACTGCCGGGACTGGAGTGCCACAGCTTGCGGCCGGGGTCGGTGAACTCCCTGGGCACTCCCTTCGGGTCTCCGCCGGCCGGTCGGACGTCGGTGTAGGGCGACTGGACGAACCCGCTCGGGTGGACGAGCACCCGGCGCTGGCCCATCCCGCCGGCGGGGGCGTGGCGCTGGGTGTCGGCGAGGGGATGGTCCCGGGGGTCGCCCCCGGCGGCGGGCGCGTCGCCCGGAGCGTGCGCGTCCACCGTTGCGGGCGGGGCGATGGGGGCGTCGATGATCGCCCGGACCGCGGCCACCGCGGCGGCCTCGTCCCCGGTCTCCTCAAGGGTCGCCTGCCAGACGCCGTGCAGGTGGACGAGGTCCCAGGCGCCGAGGGCGCGGAGCGAGACGCCGCGGGGACCCGTCCGCCGCAACTCGCCGAGCGCCACGACGAGCCACGAGTTGAAGACCGTGGCGGCATACGGTCCTTGGGCATCCTCGAAAAACGTGAGGTCGACCGGCCCGGTCGTGTCGTCGACGGTGAGGAAGATGACGCGCCGCCCCGACCGGACCGGTGGGGTCTGTGTGGCGACCTTGACCCCGGCCACCAGGAGGCGACTCTGGCTGCGACGTTCGAGCAGCTGGTTCGACCAGGTCACGCCGATCGAGCGCAGGAAGGGCAGGTGATCGGTCAGCACGTGGCGGGTGGCGTCCAGACCGAGGACCTCCAGTTCGGCGGCCATTCGTTCGTCGGCGGTCATCTCGGGCAGCCCGGACGGCGTGACGTCGACGTCTCCGCCGGTGAAGTCGAGTGCGAGCTGGACGCTCTGGCGCCCGACCACGCTGTTCCCTCCTGAGAGCCGGGCGTCACCGAGCCCCCGGGCTCGGCCGTGCGCGCGGGCGTCCACACGGTCGGCGCGCGCGAGATCGGCCAGGGTGAGGAGCAGGTCGCGGCGCGTCACGGCTCCCCGGGCCGCGACCGGGCGCGGGAGGCCGATGCCGTAGAGGTCGTCGAAGGCGCCGGCCAGAACGAGCCGTTCCGCAACGTCCGACGACGGCCGCGCCCGGTGCCAGAGGTCGGTGAGCCCGGCGTAGGGCCGTCCGGCGACGAGGCGCTCGGTCTCCGCCTCGCTGATGCCCCGGACGTCGGTGAGCGCCAGCCGGATGCCATACCTCGGGCGGCCGCCCTCCCCTGTGTCGTCGGCGGCGTCGGCCTCCCCCACCCGCTCGGCCCGGTAGACGATGTCGCTGCGGTTGACGTCGAGGCCGAGGACCTCCAGGCCGAGGCGCCGGGCCTCCTCGAGGACGAGGCGCTTGGGGTACATGCCCGGGTCGTGGGTGAGCAGCCCGGCCACGAAGGCGGCCGGGTGGTGGTGCTTGAGCCAGGCCGACTGGTAGGTCGGCAGGGCGAACGCGGCGGCGTGGGCCTTGCAGAACCCGAAGGACGCGAACGACACCAGCACCGCCCACACGTCATCGATGAGCTTGTCGGCGTAGCCGCGGGCGCGGGCGGCCGGGTAGAACCAGCGCCGCACGTCCTGTTGGCCCTCGGGCGAACCGAGGGCGCGGCGCGCCTCGTCACCGTACGCCAGCGAGCAGCCGGTCAGGACCGAGACGATCCTGATGACCTGCTCGTGGAACACGACGACGCCGCGGGTCTCGGCCAGGGCCTCGACGAGGTCGGGGTGCGGGTAGTGGGCGACGTCCCAGCCGTTGCGGGCCCTCAGGAACGGCACGACCATGTTCGACTTCACCGGACCGGGCCTGAACAGGCTGATGTCGATGACGATGTCGTTGAACGTCTCGGGGCCGAACTTGCCGACCAGTTCGCGCTGTCCCGGGGACTCGATCTGGAAGCATCCGATGGTCTCGGCGCGGCCGATCATGGCGTAGACGCCCGGGTCGTCGAAGGGCGCCAGGGCGTCGAGATCGACGCGGGCACCCTCGAGGCGCTCCACCTCGGCGACGGCGTGCGCCATCGCCGACTGCATGCGGATGCCCAGCACGTCCAGCTTGAGGAGGCCGAGATCCTCGACATCGTCCTTGTCGAACTGGCTCATGGGGTAGCCCCCGAAGCTGGCCTCGACGGGGGTGCGGTCGCGCAGGGTGGCGTCCGACAGCAGGACCCCGCAGGGGTGGAGGGCGACGTGACGCGGCAGCCCGTCGAGCGACTCGACGAGTTCGAACAGCACCTGGACCTGCCGGTCGCCGAGGTTGGCGCGCCGCAGCTCGGGCAGGTCCCGCAGGGCGTGTCGGACGTCGCGGGCCCGGATGTGCGGGAACGCCTTGGCGATCGCGTCGATGTCGCCGGGCGGCAGGCTCATGGCGGCGCCGACGTCCCTGATCGCGTGCCGGACGCGGTAGGTGTCGAGCATCGCGACGGCTGCGACCCGGTCGGCTCCGAAGAGCGCGAAGATCCTGTCGTAGATCTCCAGCCGGCGCGCGGACTCCACGTCGATGTCGATGTCGGGCAGGGCGCGGCGCAGCGGCGACAGGAAGCGCTCCATGATGAGGCCGTAGCGCAGCGGGTCGACCCCGGAGATGCCGAGCACGTAGTTGACGAGGCTGCCCGCGCCCGAGCCGCGGGCGGCGACCCGGATGCCCATCCCACGGATCTCGTCGACCACCCGCGCGACCGTGAGGAAGTAGGGGCTGAACCCCATCTGCGCGATGACGCCGAGCTCGTCGGCGAGACGGTCGCGCGCGGCGGCGTCCGGATGGCCGTAGCGGTCGACGAGACCGACCTCGCAGCGCCGGGTGAGTTCGGCGAACGCGTCGCCGGCCTGCCCGCCGAGGACCCCGAACTCCGGCAGGTGGACCTCCCCCAGCCCGATGTCGGCGTGCGGGTCGAGGCGGCAGGCCACGGCGAGGTTCCGGGTATCGCCGAACAGCCGCGCGGCGTCCCGGCGGCCGGCGAGATGGCAGACCTCCTCGGCCACGGCCAGCATCTCCTTGCCCGACTTGAGGTGGCCCTCGGCGTTGCGCCGGTCGACGTTGCGGACGTC
>CAZZGU010000002.1:0-3308 GCA_964653755.1 uncultured Nigerium sp.
CGCTCGAGATGGTCGGGCTGCGCGTCGGGGAGGCCAAGATCCTGCGCACCCCGGGCGGTCGGCTCACCCCGCTGGCGCTGGCCGGGTGCGTCATGGGAGTCCACAAGCTCATGGTCAACCGGATCCTGATCGTCCCCCACACACGGTGCGCCGCCACAGCCACCGACAACGAGGGCTACCGGCAGATGATCCTGGAGAAGTCAGGCGTGGACGCCGGTGACTTCGACTTCGGAGCCGATCCGCGACCCGAGCGTATCTGCGAGGACGTCGAGACCCTGCGGACCCACCCCCTGCTGGCCGGGCGCGCCGAGGTCGGCGGGTTCGTCTACGACGTGGACACCGGGCTTCTCACCCAGGTCTGTTGAGCCCCGCCCGGTCAGCCGACGCCGGGATCGTCCCGGAAGTCGACCAGCGTCCAGGTCAGGCCGGGCAACTCCAGGCGCGTGCAGAGCCAGCGCGCGGCGTCCACGTGCAGGGTCCCCCCGGGATCCAGCGGTTCGCCGCCGACGCGCTCGCCGGTCGTGGCTTCGAGCACGATCTGCGCGGGCCCGTGGGCGCCCTCGATCACGCGGATCGGGCGGAACCGGTCGGCCAGGCCTCCCCAGACGGGCAGCATGCCGGGCCACAGCAGACCGACGACGGGGTGGACCCAGTCCCTCGCACGGCGGTGCGGGACCTCGCGGGCCCCACCCGCCGGCACGATGTGCCAGCAGTGGACGCCCTCGGGCCCGCCGCCCCATTCCGTGCCGTAGCTGCGCACGCCCCAGCGGCCAGGAGCGACCCACAGCTCGAGGGTGTGCTCCTCGTCGTTCACGAGCGCGGAACCGCGACGGGTCGCCGCAGCCCGGACCAGGTGGTCGCGCACCGCGTCCGCCAGGGTCGGGACGTCCTCACCCATGACTGCGTGTACCCACGGCCGCGATCGGCTGGGGCGCCGGCGTCCCGGAACCGTCCCTCCTGCCGTCAGCCGGGGGCAGCTCGACCGGGGTTCCGGACGCGGCCGCCGCGACGGCCGGGGCGGGGCCGGCCCAGGCGAGCAGGAGCGTGTCCTCGCCCTTGAGGAAGCGGTGGCAGCGGACGCCGCCGGTGCCGCGGCCCTTCGGCGGGTACTCCGTGAAGGGGGTCACCTTCACCTGCCCCGACTCGGTCCCGGGCAGTGCGTCCGACGAACCGGACACGGTCACCACGACCGAGTCCGCGGTGGGAACCGCCCCGAAGAACAGGACGCGTGCCCCTTCGGCGAGCTTCGCTCCCGCGACGCCGCCGCCGGCGCGACTCTGGGGGCGCACCGACGAGGCGGGGAAGTGCAGCAGTTGGGCGTCCGAGGTGACGAACACCAGCTCGACGGCGTCGTCGGCGAGTTCGACGGCACCGACCACGCGGTCGGTGCCCGACAGCCGGATGACCTCCCAGGCGTCCTTGTTGGCCAGCACCTCGGGATGAACCCGCTTCACCACCCCCTGCTCGGTGCCGAGGGCCCATCCTCCCGACGTCGAAGCCAGTGAGGTCAGCGCCAGCACACGCTCTGCCGGCAGCAGCGGGAGCAACTCGGACGCCAGCGAGCCGCCCTGGAGGTGCGGCGCGTTCGCGGTGAGCGGGATCGAGGGCAGCTCGATCGCCCGTCCCCTGATGAGGCGGCCCAGGCTCGTCAGGGCGCCGAACTCGCCGCGCGCGGTCGTCCGGACCGCCGAGAGGACCACGTCGTGAGGCGCCCGACGCCCGGCGGCCGGGATCGGCTCGGTGGTGTCGGCGCGGGCGAGGAGCCCCGCCGAGGAGAGCATCACCCAGCAGGGGGAGTCGGCGATCTCGAGGGGGGCGGACGCCGCTGTGACGGCCGAGCCCCCTCCGGCGAGAAGCACGGTGCGGCGCGGCGTCCCATGCAGGCGAGCGACCTCGTCGAGCTCGCGTGCGACCAGGGCCCGCAGTTCGTCGTCGCTGTCGATGATGCCCTGCAGGTCGGCGAGCTTGCGCTCGAGTTCGTCGCGCTCCTTCTCCAGTTCCAGTCGGCTGAACCGGGTGAGGCGACGCAGCTGCAGGTCGAGGATGTAGTTGGCCTGCAGCTCGCTGAGTTCGAAGACCTCGCGCAGCCGGGTGCGGGCCTGCGCGACGTCGTCCGCCGCACGGATGATCGCGATCACGTCGTCGATGTCGAGGATGGCGATGAGAAGGCCCTGGACGAGATGGAGGCGCTCGGCCGCCTTCAGGTGCTGGTACCGGGTCCGTCGCAGCACGACGTCGAGGCGGTGGTCCGCGTAGACGCGCAGCGCGTCCCCGAGCGACAGGGTCTGCGGCTGCCCGTCGACGAGGGCGACCATGTTGATGAAGAAGGAGTCCTCGAGCTTGGTCAGCCTGAACAGCTGCTCCAGCAGCGCCTCGGGGTTGATGCCGTTCTTGACCTCGATGACGAGCCGCGTGCCGTGCGCGAGGTCGGTCAGATCCTTCATGTCGGCGACGCCCGTCAGCTTCTTCGACTGGACGAGCGTCTTGACCTGCTCCATGACGCGCTCAGGGCCGACCATGTAGGGCAATTCCGTGATGATGATGCCCTTGCGGCGAGGGGATACCTGCTCGATCCGGGTCGTGGCCCGGATGCGGAAGCCACCGCGTCCGCATCCGTAGGCGTCCCGGACGCCCTCCAGCCCGACGATCTTGCCGCCGGTGGGGAGGTCGGGCCCGGGGACGAACCGCATGAGCTCCTCGACGGACGCCTCCGGGTTGCGCAGGAGGTGCTTGAGCGCCTGCACGCACTCGACGAGATTGTGGGGCGGGATATTGGTGGCCATGCCGACGGCGATCCCGCTGGCGCCGTTCACGAGGAGATTCGGGAGCGCCGCCGGAAGGACGACAGGCTCGGTCTCCTTGCCGTCGTAGTTCGGGCGGAAGTCGACGGTGCCTTCGTCCAACCCCGTGGTCATCGACAGCGCTGCCGGCGACATGCGGCACTCGGTGTACCGCATCGCGGCCGGGCCTGCGTCGAGGGAGCCGAAGTTGCCGTGCCCGTCCACGAGCGGGAGCCGCGCCGCCCATGCTTGCCCCATGCGGACCAGCGCGTCGTAGATCGCGGTATCCCCGTGGGGGTGGAGCTTGCCCATGACCTCGCCGACGACGCGCGCGCACTTCACGTGCGCCCGGTCCGGGCGGATGCCCATGTCGTCCATCGAGTAGATGATGCGCCGCTGCACCGGCTTGAGCCCGTCGCGGGCGTCCGGGAGCGCCCGGGCGTAGATCACCGAGTAGGCGTACTCGAGGAAGCTGGTCTCCATCTCAGTGGAGATGTCGATGTCGACGATCTTCTCGCTGACCTCGTC
>CAZZGU010000002.1:3318-16129 GCA_964653755.1 uncultured Nigerium sp.
GTGGCTTCACGACCATGGTGGTCGGCCCCCTTCTTCGTGGTGCTCCGGACGGTCGCCCGAGCCCGTACGCCGGTCGAGCCCGAGGGCTGCGCGCACCAGCGGAGCCAGTTCACGTCCGTCGGGTGCCCGCACGATCGGGACGCCCCCCACCTCGTGCGGATCGGGTTCCCGGGGTTCGGCGGTGCCGTGCGAGAGAAGCTGCTCGGCGGGCGTGAGCGTCCGGATGGCGATGGCCCGCGTCCGGTCGGGGTTCCTGCGGGCGAACTCACCGTAGACCTCGGGGTCGTGCTGGCCGTCGTCACCCACGAGCAACCAGGCGATGTCAGGGAAGTCGACCGACAACTGCAGCAGCGCGCCGCGCTTGTGGTCCGGCCCGGAGCGGAACCAACCGGTGTTGGTCGGCCCCCAGTCGGTGAGGAGCATCGGGCCCGGCGGGTACCGGTGGCGGTGCAGAAAGCGCCGGAGGAACCCGTGGGTGTTCCACGCCCCCGTGGAGACGTAGATGAGGGGAGCGCCCGGGTGCGCGGCGAGCAGGTCCCGATAGAGCACCGCCATGCCCGGAATGGCCTGGCGCGCAGCCTCGGTGCGCATGAAGGAGTTCCAGGCGGCGATGAAAGGCCGCGGGAGCCAGGTGAACAGCACGGTGTCGTCGATGTCGCTCACGATGCCGAAGGAGGCGTTGCGGGGCACCACCCGGACCGCAACCTTGGCCGACTCGGACTCCTCGCTGCAGATGTCGGCCGTGTGCCACCCGGGCTCGAGGTGATGGTCACGGAGTCGGTGGTCGACGTAGCCGCCGCGGTCGGTGGTGCCGCTCGCCTCCGTGTCGCCGAACTTCACGCAGTAGCGGGCGTGGACGCACGGGGCGGTGAAGAAGTTGCGCCACCCCCGTCGACGGAGGAATTCCTCGGTGGCCTTGCCGATCTGGGTCGTGCTCCAGGCGGGGGACAGGACCACCCGCCCGAGGAGGCGCGCGGCGTCCTCGCTCGCGTAGCCGGTGTAGCCGATGACCCGTTCGTTCCAGCCGAGGAGCCGAAAGAGCTTCTCCGCGCCCCGGTCGAGAAAAAGCTCGACCCGCGCCGCGAAGAAGGGGCGGTTGCTCATGGGGCCCAACCCTATTGGTTTTGACCCGACAGTGCCGGGTGGGAGGATGGAGCAGTGACCATCGGACAACTCCCGGGCGACCTCCGCGACTCCATCGTGGCCTGCGGCTACTTCCCTGAGTTCGTCGAGGCCACGATCGCCCAGTCTGTGGGGTCCGAGCAGGTCCAGGCGTCAGTGGTCCACCATGAGGCCACCTTCAACAACGACGCCATCCATCGCCACGTCACCGTGCTGGTCCTGACGGCCACCCGGCTCATTGTCGGCCACACCGACGACGGGGACTCCCCGGGCGTGTCCCAGGCGTTGACGACCGTCGAGACGGTCCCCCTCCGCAAGATCCGGTCCGTCAGCCTCACGCAGGTGGCGTCGCACCCGGAACGGTACGGCAAGGGACGCCGCGGGGACGCCGTGGCCGAGGCCTGGCTCGTGGTCGGGTGGGGCGCCGTCCGGCGCGTCGAGATCGAGCCCGCGTCCTGCGCGGACCCCACGTGCGAGGCCGATCACGGCTACACCGCCGAGGACGTCTCCGATGACCTCACCATCCGCGTCAGCACGGCTGCTGATGGGGAACGGTCCGTCCAGCAGCTGATCCGCTTCGCCCTCCAGTTGCAGCAAGCCGCGGTCTGAGGGCATGACCACCCTGCTGGTCCCCGACTACGGGGTCTCGACGTTGCGCGACCTCGTCCCGAGTATGGCGGCAGCCCAGAAGGCCGAAGGGCCGTGGACGGACGCGCTGGGTCTCCCTCCCGGCACTCGCTGGGTCCTCCTCCTCGTGGACGGTCTCGGAGCCATGAACCTGGACGCGGCAGCGGACGACGCGCCGTTCCTCACCACTCAATGGCGGAACTCGGGAGGGCGCACCATCACCAGCGGCGCGCCCAGCACCACGGCCACGAGCCTGTCGAGCCTGGGGACCGGGCTCACGCCAGGCGAGCACGGGATCGTCGGCTATTCGTTCCGCAACCCGTTCGGCACGGGCCTTCTGAACGCACTGCGTTGGGCCGATGGAGTCTCCGGGTTTGACGTCCAGCCGCGCCTGACGGCCTTCGAGCGGCTCGCGAAGGCCGGCGTCCAGGTGTCGTCGGTGAGCCCGCAGCGGTTCGAGGGGACCGGACTCACGGTGGCGGCCCTGCGGGGGGCCCGGTTCCTCGGCGTCGCCGACGAGACCGACACCGTGCGGCGCGTCGAGCTCGCCGCCGAGGCCTCCGGCTGGGGCGAGCGCTCGCTGGTGTACGTCTACGAACGCCACCTCGACCATGCCGGACACGCCCACGGCTGGCGTTCCCCCCAGTGGCGGTCGGCGCTGGCCCACAGCGACGCCCTCGCCCGGGAGTTGCGCGCAGCCCTGGGCGACGACGTCCGCCTCGTCGTCACGGGCGACCACGGCATGGTCGACGTCCCCTTCGACCACCGCGTCGTCGTCGAGGACGAGCCGCTGCTGGGCCGCGGGGTCGCCCTGGTCGGGGGCGAGGGCCGCTTCCGGCAGCTCTACACGCGCCCCTCGGAGGCGGACGCGGTCGCGGAGCGCTGGGCGGACCGGCTGGGGGACGCAGCCCTGGTCGTGACCCGGGACGAAGCCGTCGCTGCCGGCTGGTTCGGACCGCTGGCCCGCGGCGTCGCCGAACGGATCGGCGACGTCCTCGTGGTCCCGCGGGACGACGGCGCCGTGATGACGCGGACGGAGCCGAACGAGTTCGGGCTGGTCGGTATGCACGGGTCCTTGACGCCCGACGAGATGAATGTCCCGCTGGTGGTGGTCTGACGCGGTGGTGGTCTGACGCGGTGTCGGCCTCAGCGGTCCTTGTGCGGCGATCCGAACATGATCTCGTCCCAGCTGGGGACCGACGCCCGGCCCCGCCGCCGCGGCGCCTTCCTCGGGGGCGTGGGGACGCCCTCCTCCTCACCCACGAGGGGTTCCTGCCGGGCCTCCTCGGCGTTCTCGGCGGGACCGGTCCGCGCGGCGGCGTCCTCACCGTGTTCCGGGGTGACGACGGAATCGGAGTCGGGGACGGCGTCGAGCTGGGCGACGGCGTCCGGCCCACCTGGTTCGTCGTCGACGATGATCCCTGTGGGGGCAGCCTCGTCGGCGGGCCGGATGAGGCCCGCGTAGATCTTCACCGAGTCCTCATCGAAGCTGGAGAGCATGTCGTAGAGGATGTCCATGTTGGTCGACTCGGCGGGAACGATGTCGTACACACCGTCCACCTCGGCCAGCTCTCCCTCGACGAACGCGTCGTCGACCTCACCGTCGTCGGGAACGACGACGGCCACGGTCGAGGGCGGGCTCGCGGGGGAGCGGGGGCTCTGGATGGCGCGGACGATCGCGAGCTCGTCGTCGACCAGCGTCGGAGCGGCGTCCGGCTGGCGGGGGACCCGCCCCGTTTGCTGTGGGACGGTCGGGTCGCCGATGAGTCGATGCGCCTCCTCGTTCACGGCGACGGAGAACCGGCCGTTCTGGTCGTAGACGAACAGCGCCTCGTGCGAGCCGTGGACGGCCCGCACCTGCCATCGGCGGTCCTCGAGCTTCCAGGCGTCCCAGTCGATCGAGGCAGGGTCGATGCGCCGCAGGACCAACTGATCGGCCACCGCGTTGCGGAGGTTGCGGTGGGAGGTGGTCTCCCCCCGGCGCCGGACGGGGTGGGTCTGCGCGAGCCCCGCCACATGGTCGCGCTCAGCGAGTACGGGCGCGACAAAGGCTGCGATCTTGTCGACGGACACCCCGGCTGCGCGCGCGACGTCCTCGGGCGACATGCCCGCCCGGATGCGGGCCTGGATGTCGCGCGGTGTCAAGGCACTGTCCATGTTGATCTCCAGTTGCCCCTGCGCGAATGACTCCCCGGATGGGCGCCGTCCGGGCGGTGCGCGTGGTGGGCTTCTCCACTCGGTGCTGTTGGGGAGTAACCTACCTCCTCCCACCGCATCCGCGCCGCAGGCTTTCCCGGGATGATGACGGCGCCGACCCGCCCGGGGATTGACAGATGTGATATGCATGCCTGTGCGCTCGTCGCTCCCGGCGATCAGGAAGGAACCATGGCCACGGATTACGACGCTCCCCGCAAGACGGATGAGGAGAGCGAAGACAGCATCGAGGAACTGAAGAATCGGCGCAACGACAAGAACTCGGGCAAGGTCGACGAGGACGAGGTCGAGGCGGCCGAGGCCTTTGAGCTGCCGGGCGCCGACCTCTCCCACGAGGAGTTGACCGTGCGGGTCCTGCCCCGGCAGGCCGACGAGTTCACCTGCGCCTCGTGCTTCCTGGTGAAGCACCGGAGCCAGATCGCGAGGGAGGCCAACGGGCAGTTCTACTGCGTGGACTGCGCGGGCTGAAGCGCCTCCGCAGGCTGAAGAGCGTCGCAGGCTGAAGAGCCTGCGGCGGCTCAGAGCTTGAGGTTCACGTGCCGGATCGGGAGATCCTCGCCGGTGAAGCTCTTCCAGCGCTGGGCCGCGAGCCGGTTGACAAGCACCTGGGAGACGCCCACCCCGATGGCCATTGCGAGGGCCCACACGAGGGCCTGCGACAGCGGGGTCGAGGGATCGTCGGGCTCCGGGGGTTCCTCACCGGTGACCAGGCGCCAGGCACCGTCGACGAGCTTGTGCGTCACGAGTGCTGCCAGTGCCCCGACGCCTCCCGCATAGAGGTTGCCGACGAGCTTCCGCGTCACGTCCACGATGTGCTGCCTCCCCGTCCCTACGTGCGCCGCCGCCCGGAGGGGCCTCGGTGCTGACATCCTAGGCCGGAGACCCCGGGGGGACGCTAGGTTGGGGCGGTGACTTATCGGGAGCGATTGTGGGTGCCCCCCCTGTACTGGGTGGTGGCCGCCACGTTCGGGGTGTCCTCGATCACCGTCCTCGGGTTCTACGGGGGGCCGTTGGCGGCCCTCGTCTGCGGGCTGGTGACCGCGGTGGGTGCGACGACCGTTCTCTGGTCGATCGGCAGCGTCACCATCACCGTCGACGAGCGCGGGGTGACCGTCAACCGCTCGCTCCTGGAGTGGCCGTACGTGGGCGAGGTGCGTGTCCTGGATCGGGACGCGACCAGGCGGCGCCTCGGTGTGGACGCCCACGTGCATGCCTTCCTCGCGCAGCGGCCGTACGTCCCCGAGGCGGTGGAGATCACCGTCGAGGACGCCGCCGACCCCCACCCCTACTGGTTGGTCTCGAGCCGCCGCCCGGCGGAACTGGCCGTGGCCGTCGCCCAGGCCCGGCCGCGGGTCGCCCAGGAGCGCGTGGATGGCTGAGCCGACAGGCCCCGAGGTTCTCCTTCTTCGGCTGGACCCCGACCTGCCCGTGCCCCGCTACGCCCGAGAGGGTGACGCGGGCGCGGACCTCGCCACCCGCGTCGACGCGGTCATCGCCCCGGGCGAGCGGGCCCTGCTGCCGACGGGGGTCGCCCTGGCGATCCCTCCTGGCTGGGCCGGGTTCGTCCACCCCCGTTCCGGCCTGGCCGCGCGGGAGGGCATCACCATCGTCAACGCACCCGGCACCATCGACGCCGGCTACCGGGGCGAAGTGCAGGTGTGCCTGCTGAACACCGACCTGCGCCGAACCGTGGAACTCCGCAGGGGCGACCTGATCGCGCAACTAGTCTTCCAACGCGTAGGGCACGCGTCCTTCGCTGAGGTGTCCGAACTGCCCCCGAGTGATCGGGGCGAGGGCGGGTACGGCTCCACCGGCGGGGTCAGCACCTGGCTCGGGACGGGTGGACCCGAGGGAACGATCGAGGGGATGGACCAGTGATCTTTGGGCGCAAGCGGCGCGGGTCGCAGCCGACCGACGAGGTCGCGGTCGGCGACCTCCGCGCAGAGGAGCTTGACGCGGACGACCCTGAGGCGGGGGATGCCGACACCGGCGGAGCGTCGGGGGGCGACGAGGAATACGACGCGCCCGCCGCCGACGACCCGGACGCGGCGGATGACGAACCCGCCGGCGAGGGCGACATCGACCCTCGCGCCGACGGGCCGTTCGACTACGACGAGGTCGACCTGGACGCCGACAACGTGTCGCGCCTGACGTTCGGCCCCCTCGTGATCACCCCCTTCGACGGCCTCGGCCTGCAGGTGCACGGCGACGAGAAGTCCTCGACGATCTACGCGCTGCTGGCTCTCTACGAGGGCTCGGGGCTGGAGTTGGCCCTCTTCGCGGCCCCCACGAGCGGCGGGCTGGCGCAGGAGCTCCGTGAGGACGCCATCGAGGAGGCCGAGCAGTCGGGTGGGAACGCCGAACTGCTGGACGGCCCGTTCGGCCCCGAGATCCGGATCGTCCTGCCGCTGGAGGGGTCGGAGGGCGAGCAGATGTTCCGCGTCTCGCGGACCTGGATGGCGGAAGGCCCGCGCTGGCTGCTGCGCGGAACGCTGATGGGTGCCGCTGCCATGACCGAAGGCGAGGCTCCGCCGGCCGACGTGTTCGTGGAATTCTTCCGCAACGTGGTCGTGCGGCGCGACGACACCCCCCGGGTCCCGGGCGAACGCATCACGCTCGCGCTCCCGCAGGCGAACCCGGAGGAGTGACGTGGCCAGGCCGGGGTTCTTCGAGCGCCTCGCGCGCCTGGGACGCACGACGGACGAATCTGCGATGCCGGACATGCAGCAGCGTGTCCCCGCCGAGCCCGCCGTCGAGGCGATCGGGCGGGCCGTGGACCGCGACAAGGTCCGGGTGCGAGGAACGATCACGACCCTGACGATCAGGCCACGCCAGACCACCCCGTGGCTCGAGGCGGAGCTCTCGGACGGGACCGGGAGCGTCACGCTGGTGTGGATGGGGCGACGCGAGATCCCCGGCATCGAGGCTGGGCGGGAACTCATCGTCGAGGGCCGCATCGCGGCGGTGGACGACGCCAGGCGCATCTACAACCCGCGCTACCAGCTGCTCTGAGCCGCTGGTCCCAAGGTGCGCGGGCCAGCCGGGCGGGCTGGCCCGCAACCCGTGCGGGTTACTCCTCCTCGACGCGCTCGCGCGGGACGCCGGGGACCAGGTACTGCGCGAGGTCGAGTTCGTACTCGGGGCTCACCACGAACAACAGCTCGTCGCCACCCTCGAGGGCCGCGTCGCGCTCCGGCGGGCGAGCCTGCGCGTCCCGGATGATCGCGACCAGGACGCTGTCGCCCGGGAAGATCAGGTCGGCGAGGCGGCGTCCGACGGCGGGGCTCTCGCGCGGCAGCGTCATCTCGACGAGGTTGGCGCGTCCGCCTCGGAAGCTGAACAGCCGGACGAGGTCGCCGACCGTGACCGCCTCCTCGACCAGCGCGCACATCAGGCGCGGGGTCGAGACGGCCACGTCCACGCCCCAGACGTCGTCGAACATCCACTCGTTGGCGGGGTGGTTCACCCGGGCCACCGTCCGGGGCACGCTGAACTCGGTCTTGGCCAGGAGCGAGTGGACGAGATTCGCCTTGTCGTCACCCGTCGCGGCGATGGCCACGTCGCAGCGGTCGATGCGGGCCTCCTCCAGCGAGTCGACCTCGCAGGCGTCCGCCAGCAGCCATTCGGCTCCCGGGACGCTCTCGGGCTTGATCGCGGCGGGTTCCCGGTCGATGAGGAGGACCTTGTGCCCGTTCGCCAGCAGCTCGCGGGCGATGGACCGACCGACGTTGCCGGCGCCGGCGATGGCAACACGCATCGCGAACCCCTCTCAGTGCCGGGCCGGCGGGGCGGCCAGGACGGTCTCGACGCGAGTCACGTCGTTGTTGGCGACGGCGGCGTAGACGATGTCGCCGTCCTGGAGGATCGTCCGGTCGTCGGGCACCATGCCCACGCCGAACCGCGTGAGGAACGGGATCCTGGCCCCGATCGCCTTCTCGACACCCACCACGGGGCGGCCGATCCACCCCTGGTGCGTGCTCACCTGGATCAGGCGGACCGAGCCGGACGGGTCACGCCAGTGCGGCTCCGATCCCTCGGGCAGCAGCCGACGCAGGATCTGGTCGGACGCCCACCGCACGGTCGCCACCGACGGAATCCCGAGCCGCTCGTACACCTCGGCGCGTCCCTGGTCGTAGATGCGCGCGACGACGTTGTGGACGCCATAGGTTTCCCGCACCACGCGGGCCGCGAGGATGTTGGAGTTGTCGCCGCTGGAGACTGCCGCGAAGGCGTCCGCCTCCTTGATTCCGGCCGCCTCCAGGACCTTGCGGTCGAACCCCACGCCCTTGACCGTGCGTCCGTGGTAACTCGGGCCCAGCCGACGGAAGGCGTCCGCGCTCAGGTCGATGACGGCGACACTGTGGCCCCGCTTCTCCAGGGCCCGAGCGAGCGACGACCCGACGCGTCCGCAACCCATAATCACGACGTGCACGTGTCAAGCCTCTCGTCCGGGGGGCGACCGCGCAACCGCATGGCAATCACGGCGGTGGCGGTGTCTGGCGTGAGTAGAGTCTAGCCCCGTGACGGTGACCGACACCCTCAAGCGGGTTCTCGTCGGGCGTAAGCTCTCGAGCGCCCAGCTGGGGGAAACCCTGCTCCCGAAGCGAATCGCGTTGCCCGTGTTCGCCTCGGACGCCCTGAGCTCCGTCGCGTACGCCCCCGACGAGATCCTGCTGACCCTCAGCCTCGCGGGCCTCGCCGGCTACGCGTTCTCATGGCGCATCGCCGTGGCCGTCGCGCTCGTGATGGCGATCGTGGTGCTGTCCTATCGCCAGACGGTGCACGTCTACCCGTCCGGGGGCGGTGACTACGAGGTCGCGACGGTGAACATCGGGCCCTCGGCCGGCCTGGTCGTCGCCAGCGCCCTGCTGGTCGACTACATCCTCACGGTGGCGGTGTCGGTCTCGTCGGGCGTCCAGAACGCCAAGGCCGTGTTGCCCCAGATCGACGGGCATGAGGGCGTCGTCGCCGCCGTCCTCATCGGTCTGCTCATGGCGATCAACCTGCGCGGGGTCAAGGAATCCGGGACGCTGTTCGCGATCCCCACCTACGGGTTCATGATCGCGGTGCTCGGGATGACCGCCTGGGGCCTGGTGCGCATCTTCGTCCTTGACGACGAACTGCGCGCCCCCACCGCTGACTACGGCGTCGTCGGCGACCCCTTCTACACGACGATGACCGGGTTCGCGCTCGTGGCATTGCTGGCGCGCTCCTTCTCGTCCGGTGCCGCCGCCCTCACCGGGGTCGAGGCCATCAGCAACGGCGTCCCGGCGTTCCGGGAGCCCAAGAGCAGCAACGCGGCGGCGACCCTCGCCCTGCTGGGGATCGTCGCCATCAGCATGCTCGCCGGCATCATCACGCTGGCGAACCTCACGGGGCTGAAGGTGATCGATGAACACGCGGGCGTGTACTTCACCGACGGTGGAGCCCGCGTCGAGGGGCACGTCGACACGACGATGGGACAACTCGCCGCCACGGTTTTCGACACTTTCCCGCCGGGGTTCTACTTCGTCATCGCCGCCACGATGGTGATCCTTTTCCTCGCCGCCAACACCGCGTTCAACGGGTTCCCCGTGCTCGGTTCGATCCTGGCCCGCGACGGGTTCCTGCCGCGGGCCCTCCACACGCGCGGCGACCGGCTCGCCTACAGCAACGGCATCATCCTGCTGGCCGTCGCGGCGGCCGGCCTCGTGCTCGCGTTCAACGCGAGCGTCACGGCGCTGATCCAGCTCTACGTCGTCGGCGTCTTCGTCTCGTTCACGGTGAGCCAGACCGGCATGCTGCGGCACTGGAACCGCCTCCTGAAGTCCGAGACCCGCCCGGCCGAGCGCGCGCGGATGAACCGCTCGCGCATCATCAACGCCATCGGGCTCACCTGCACCGGGATCGTCCTGGTCATCGTGCTCGCCTCCAAGCTGCTCTACGGCGCCTACCTCGCGATCATCGCGATGGCGCTGCTGTTCGTGCTGATGCGCGCGATCAAGCGCCACTACGAGCGGGTGTCCCGCGAGATCGCCCTGGACCCCGAAGAGACCCGGCTGCTGCCCAGCCGAGTCCGCGCCGTCATCCTGATCAACGAGCTGAACAGGCCCGCGATGCGCGCGGTGAACTTCGCCCGGGCGAGCCGCGTCAACGTCGTGGAGGTCGTGACCGTGGCGTCCGACGAGGACGAGGTCAAGCGGCTTCGGGCCGCCTGGGAGGACGCCGACGTCGCCCTGCCGCTCAAGGTGATCGCCTCGCCCTACCGCGAAATCGTCGGCCCGTTCATCAATTACGTGAAGAGCCTGCGCTCCGGCAACCCGCGCGACGTGGTCATGGTCTACCTGCCCGAATACGTGGTCGGCCACTGGTGGGAGCGGCTCCTGCACAACCAGACGATCCTCTTCATCAAGGCACGCCTCAGTCTGCTGCCGGGAGTCATGACGACGTCGGTGCCGTACCCGCTGGCCTCCAGCCAGTACGCCGTGGAGCGCGTACGCCGGCGCAACGAGGCGGCCTGGCGCCGCCCGGGGACGGGGACCGTCCGGACGGGATCGCCGCCCGATGAAAGCTGAGGCCGACGAACTCGGCCCCGACCAACTCCGTTTGGACGACCTCCGCGTCGGCGATGTCGTCTCCCCGCTCACCGTCGGGCCGATCGCCCACGGGGGACACTGGGTGGCGCGCCACGACGGTCGGGTGGTGTTCGTGCGTCACACGCTCGCCGGCGAAGTCGTCGCCGCCCGCATCACCGAGGTCCGGACGCGCTTCGCCCGGGCCGACGCCGTCGAGGTCCTGGAACGGAGCCCCCAACGGGTGGCGCCGCCCTGCCCCGTCGCCGGACGATGCGGAGGGTGCGACCTGCAGCACGTGGCGATCGAGCACCAGCGCGTGCTCAAGGCGGCTGTCATCGCCGAGCAACTCCGACGCCTGGCGGGGCTGGAGCGCGAGGTGGTCGTTGAGGCTGTCGAGCCGGACGCGCTGGGCTGGCGCACCCGCATGCGCTACCACGGCAGCGACGAGGGCTGGGGGCTGCGGGCTCACCGCTCCTCGGACGTCGTCGCCGTCCCCGCCGCAGGCTGCCCGATCGCCGCTCCCCTCATCGCGCGTCCGGACGCGTCAGGGCGGATCCCGGCGGTGGGCGACACGCTCGTGGCCGCGTCCGCTGCCGACGGCGTCCACTGGGTCGGGCCGGGGGAGGCCGTTCCGCTCGTGGTCGAACGGGCCGCGGGACGGACGTGGTCGGTCCGCGCCGACGGCTTCTGGCAGGTCCATCCGGCGGCTGCTGACACCCTGGTGTCCGCGGTCCTCGCCGGCCTGGAGCCGCGCGCGGGTGAGCGGGCCCTCGACCTGTACTGCGGCGTCGGCCTGTTTGCCGGGGCCCTGGCAGACCGCAGAGTACGCGTGACCGGTGTCGAGGGTTCGCGCCAGGCGACCGGGCTCGCTGCCCGCAACGTCCCGGGCGGCCGGTTCGTCCACGGCAGCGTCGCCGACAGCGTGGGACGGCTCCCGGGCCCGGTCGACCTCGTCGTCCTCGACCCCCCGCGGGCGGGGGCCGGACGCGCGGTCATGGAGGCCGTGCTGGAGCGCCGGCCGCGCCGGATCGCGTACGTGGCCTGCGACCCGGCAGCCCTCGCCCGGGACCTCGCGACCGCGCTCGCGGTAGGGTGGCGGGTGACGTCCCTGCGCGCATTCGACCTGTTCGCGATGACCCACCATGTCGAGTGTGTCGCGGTCCTCGAACCGGGACGCTGAGGAGGACGGCGTGGCCGAACACACCGGGAACAGCCGCAAGAAGAAGAAGTACGTCGAACCCCGGTGCCCCCTGCGGCCCGCCGACAAGTGCTCGTTGTGCTACCCCGGGGCCACCGGGCCGAGCGACTGCGGTCTGGTCTACCTGACGATGACCGACGAGGAACTGCGCGAGCTCTACGACGACCAGCGTGCCCGGGCGCGGGACGCGGGCTCGACAACGCACCCCGCCACGGGCTAGGAATGTAGCTAGACGACGGAAGCGGTTGTAGTATCTCGATGTCGAGACATCCCCCTTCAACGACGAAACAGGAGTGCAGCGCATGAGCGTGAACAGCTTCGGGGCCAAGAGTGCCCTGGACGTGGCCGGCAAACAGTACGAGTTCTTCCGAGTGGATGCCGTCGAGGGCTCCGACTCGCTCCCGTACAGCCTCAAGGTCCTTTTGGAGAACCTGCTGAGGACAGAGGACGGCGCCAACATCACCGCCGATGACATCAGGGCCCTCGGCTCCTGGGTCGCCGATGCGGATCCTGACAAGGAAATCCAGTTCACCCCCGCCCGGGTGATCATGCAGGACTTCACCGGCGTCGCCTGCGTCGTCGACCTCGCGACCATGCGCCAGGCCGTGGCCGACCTCGGTGGCAACCCGGACCGGATCAACCCGCTGTCGCCGGCCGAGATGGTCATCGACCACTCGGTCATCGCCGAGTACTTCGGCACCTCGGACGCCATGCAGCTCAACGTCGACGTCGAGTACCAGCGCAACAGCGAGCGCTACAAGCTGCTCCGTTGGGCGCAGACGGCGTTCGACAACTTCGCCGTCGTGCCCCCGGGCACCGGCATCGTCCACCAGGTGAACATCGAGCACCTGGCCCGCGTGGTCTTCGCCCGTGAGGCGAACGGCGTTGTCCAGGCCTACCCCGACACCTGCGTCGGCACGGACTCCCACACCACGATGGTCAACGGCCTCGGCGTCGTCGGCTGGGGCGTGGGCGGCATCGAGGCCGAGGCCGCGATGCTCGGCCAGCCCGTGTCGATGCTGATCCCCCGCGTCGTCGGCTTCAAGCTCTCCGGCAAGCTGAACGAGGGTGTGACCGCCACCGACCTGGTCCTGAC
>CAZZGU010000002.1:16139-21538 GCA_964653755.1 uncultured Nigerium sp.
GACGATCACCGAGATGCTCCGCGAGCACAAGGTCGTCGGCAAGTTCGTTGAGTTCTACGGCCCCGGCGTCTCGCAGGTCCCGCTCGCAAACCGCGCCACGATCGGCAACATGAGCCCCGAGTACGGCTCGACCATCGCGGTGTTCCCCATCGACGACAAGACCACCGATTACCTCCGCCTGACCGGCCGCTCCGAGGAGCAGATCGCGCTCGTCGAGGCCTACTGCAAGGCCCAGGGCCTCTGGCACGACGACGACCGCGAGCCCCGCTACTCCGAGTACATCGAGCTCGACCTCGCCACGGTCGTCCCGAGCATCGCAGGCCCGAAGCGTCCGCAGGACCGCGTGTTGCTCAGCGAATCCAAGGCCGCCTTCCGTGACGCCCTCCGCGTCTACGCGGGCGAGCCCGACGGGGACGAGCTGGTGAGCCTCGACGAGGCCATCGCCGAGACCATGGACGGCTCGGACCCTGTGTCCAGCGACCCGACCGACACCGACGTCTCGCCAGCCCCGGTCGAGCTCGGCAAGGACGGCATGACGGGCCGCGTCTTCAAGAAGATCCCGGTGAAGCTGGCCAACGGTGCCGAGTTCGAGCTCGACCACGGTGCCGTCACCGTGGCGTCCATCACGTCGTGCACCAACACCTCCAACCCGTCGGTCATGATCGGCGCCGCGCTGGTGGCGAAGAAGGCCGTCGAGAAGGGCCTCAAGGCCAAGCCGTGGGTCAAGACCACGGTGGCCCCGGGCTCGCAGGTCGTCACCGACTACTACGCGAAGTCCGGCCTGCAGCAGTACCTGGACGCCCTCGGCTTCAACACCGTTGGCTACGGCTGCGTCACCTGCATCGGCAACACCGGCCCGCTCATCCCCGAGGTCTCCCAGGCCGTCAACGAGCATGACCTCGCCGTCACCGCCGTCCTGTCCGGCAACCGCAACTTCGAGGGTCGCATCAGCCCCGACGTCAAGATGAACTACCTGGCCTCGCCGCCGCTGGTCATCGTGTACGCCCTGGCCGGCACCATGGACATCGACCTGGCCAACGAGCCCCTCGGCCAGGACGCCAGCGGCGCTGATGTCTACATGGCCGACCTCTGGCCGACGACGCACGAGATCGAGGACGTCATCGGCTCGTCGATCAGCGCCGAGATGTTCTCCACCCGCTATGCGGACGTCTTCAAGGGGGACGAACGCTGGCAGACCCTGCCGACGCCCGAGGGTGACCTCTTCGCATGGGAAGACACCTCGACGTACATCCGGCTGGCCCCGTACTTCGACGGGATGCCGGCCGAGCCGGTCCCGGTGACGGACTTCTCCGACGCCCGCGTCCTGCTCAAGCTCGGCGACTCGGTGACCACGGACCACATCTCGCCGGCCGGCAGCATCAAGGCCGACACCCCGGCAGGCCGGTACCTGCTGGAGCGTGGTGTGTCCAGGCCCGACTTCAACAGCCTCGGCTCGCGTCGTGGCAACCACGAGGTCATGATCCGCGGGACGTTCGCGAACCTCCGCCTCCGCAACCAGGTGGCACCGGGCACCGAGGGTGGCTTCACGCGCGACTTCACCCAGGAGGGCGGTCCCGTCTCCTTCGTGTACGACGCCTCGATGAACTACCAGGAGGCCGGCATCCCGCTGGTCGTGCTGGCCGGCAAGGAGTACGGCTCCGGGTCTTCGCGCGACTGGGCTGCCAAGGGCACCTCGCTGCTCGGGGTCAAGGTCGTCATCGCCGAGAGCTATGAGCGCATCCACCGCTCGAACCTCATCGGCATGGGCACCCTCCCGCTGCAGTTCCCCGAAGGCACCTCGGCCGATTCGTTCGGCCTCACCGGCGAGGAGGTGTTCGACTTCGAGGGCATCACCGAACTGAACGAAGGCCGCACCCCCAAGACCGTGAAGGTGGTCGCCCGCGGCGCCGGCGCCCCCGTGGAGTTCGACGCCATCGTGCGGATCGACACGCCAGGGGAGGCCGACTACTACCGCAACGGCGGCATCCTGCAGTACGTGTTGCGCTCGCTGCTCAAGAAGTAGGCCGAAGGGCGGCCGCCCGCCGTCCGTTCTCCGCGACCGGGAGTCCCTTCGGGGGCTCCCGGTTGTGCGTGCCGGGAGGGTGTGCCGCCGGACCTGCGTCTGCTAGAATCGAACACACGTTCGCACGTTGTTCGAGGGGGTACGCATGTCCGTCATGACCAGGGCGTTCGAGAAGCGCCTGCCAGCCCCTGGATTGGCAACCTCAGCCTCGACCGCCCCGAAATCAGCGAGCCCGGGGCGGTCGCAGAACCCCGCAGCACCGTTCCCCGCCGGCACGGCGCTGTACGTCCCACCGGGGTGGCCCGACCAGGTGCGCCCCCCTGGGGCGCCGGACTGGGAGGCGACCGCGATCGCCTACCTGTTGGACTGCTGTCCGGCGGACTACCGGGGATACCCGGTGCTCCGCCGGCACCCCGTGGTCCTCGCCCGCTTTGCCGCCGAGTTCGTGGACTCTCAGGTCGCCGCCTGTCGCGAGGGCATCGGCGCGGTGAGGGCGAGCCTGGAGCACCTGGTCACCCCCGAGGTGGTGGAGGCTGCAACGCAGGCCTGGCAGGAACAGGACGCCTCCCTGCGGCGTCGGAGACGCGAGGTGATGCTCGTAGAGGAGGCTCTGCGCGGCAAGGTCTTCATCCGCAGGCTGTGAGGCCGGACGCCGCGGGGGCATTTCCTGGGGCGTACGCCTAGAATCGACCCATGTCTTTGCTGGAGGGCTTGAGGGGCCCGCGTGACCTGCGGGCCCTGAGCCCTGACCAGCTGACCGACCTCGCGGACGAGATCCGTTCATTCCTCATCCGCAACGTCAGTCGGACCGGTGGACACCTGGGCCCCAACCTGGGGGTCGTGGAGTTGACGATCGCCCTGCACCGGGTTTTTGACTCCCCGTACGACCCGATCATCTTCGACACCGGCCATCAGAGTTACGTGCACAAGATCGTCACGGGGCGGCAGGATGCGTTCGACACGCTGCGACAGAAGGGCGGGTTGTCGGGGTATCCCTGCCGTGACGAGTCCGATCACGACTGGGTCGAGAACTCGCACGCGTCGACGTCCCTGTCCTGGTCCGAAGGGCTCGCCAAGGCCTTCCGGCTGCGCGGCGAGGACCGAACCGTCGTCGCCGTCATCGGGGACGGTGCGCTGACCGGCGGGATGGCCTGGGAGGCCCTGAACAACATCGCGGTCGACGACGACCTGGGCCTGGTCATCGTGGTCAATGACAACGGACGCTCCTACACGCCCACCGTCGGGGGGCTGGCGACCCACCTGTCGAGTCTCCGCACGGATCGCCGGTACGAGGAGACGCTCAAAGCGATCAAGTCGCGCGTCCGGGCCGCACCGCTGATCGGCGGACCCCTCTACGACCTGCTCCACGGGTTCAAGATCGGTGTCAAGGACGTGTTCGCGCCCCAAGGCCTCTTCTCCGATCTCGGCCTGAAGTACCTGGGCCCGATCGACGGCCACGACATCGGCATGATGGAGCGGGCGCTCGAATCCGCCAAGAACTACGGCGGCCCGGTGATCGTCCACTGCATGACCCGGAAGGGCAAGGGTTTCCGAGCTGCAGAGGAGAACGACGAGGACCGCTTCCACGCCGTCGGGAAGATCGACGAGGAGACCGGGGAGCCCCTCACGGCCAACCCGAAGCGGACCTGGACCAAGGCCTTCGCCCAGGAGATCCTGTCGCTGGCGACCGAGGACCCGTCGATCGTGGCGATCACCGCCGCGATGCTCTACCCGACCGGACTGGACCGGTTCGCCGAGACCTTCCCCGATCGTGTCTTCGACGTCGGGATCGCCGAGCAGCACGCCGTGACGTTCGCGGCCGGGTTGGCGCGCGGCGGCTTCCACCCCGTCGTCGCGCTGTACGCGACGTTCCTGAACCGGGCCTTCGACCAGGTGCTCATGGACGTCGCCCTCCACAGGCTCGGGGTCACGTTCGTCCTTGACCGCGCCGGCGTGACCGGACCGGACGGTCCCAGCCACAACGGCATGTGGGACCACTCGATCCTCGGGTTGGTTCCCGGACTACGTCTGGCGGCCCCCCGGGACGAGGACCGTCTGGTGGAGGCGCTCCGCACCGCCGTCCGCGTCGACGATGCGCCGACGGTGATCCGGTTCTCCAAGGAGGCTCTCCCGGCCCTGCTCCCGGCCGTCGACCGGCGGGGGGACGTCGACGTCCTGGCCACCGAGCCTGACGCACGGGTCCTGCTGGTCGCGTACGGCCAGTTCGCGGCCCTCGCAGTCGATGTGGCGCAGCGCATGGCCGCCCAGGGGATCCCCGCCACCGTCGTGGATCCCCTCTGGGCGCTGCCCGTGTCCGCCGACCTGGTCGGGCTGTGCGCGGGGCACGCCCTCGTGCTCACGCTGGAGGACAGCGGGGTTGCGGGCGGGCTGGGCACCCGGCTGGCCCTCGAGCTCGGCGAGGCCGGGGTGTGGACGCCGGTGCGCCCCCTCGGGATTCCGCAGGAATTCCTCGCCCAGGGCACCCGCGGCGAGGTGCTGGAGGGCGTCGGCCTCACCGCGCAGGCGTTGGCACGAACGGCCGTCGGGATCGCGCTGGCGTCCGAGCGGGCGGTGACGCCAGAGCCGTCGCCGGTGGTCAGACCAGCAGGGGCGTGATCACCGGCACCACGAGTCCGCGCTGCCACGGCCGGGCTCCCAGAGCCGCCAGGAAGGCGTGGACCGTGGTGTCCGTCACCTCGGCGGGCGGTTCCCAGGCGATCCGGCGGACGAGGTCGGGCGCGATGAGGTTCTCCACCGGCAGCGCCAGCTCTTCTGCCAAGGTCAGGGTCGCCGGTCGGATGCGCTCCCAGCGGGCCGCCGCTTCCGGGTGCCGGTTTCCCCAGGCCCGGGGCGGGGGAGGCCCCTCGGCGGGCGCGCGCTGCGGGGGCAGTTCGCTCTTCGACAGGGCGAGCGCCCGTTCGACCGCCGCGACCCACTCAGCCTCGAACCGAACCGCCAGCCGCCACGAGAACCCCCGCACCTGACGCACCAGGTCGCGCGGCGATGGCGTCGCGGTGGCGGCTTCGACCTTGCCGGCGAGCTCGGTGATGGCGCGGTCCCCGAGCACCCGGCCGGGCGCCCGGTCGATGCCCTCGGAGATCTCGTCGCGGGTGACCCACAGGGCGCGGACGACGGCGAGACCGCGCTGCGTGCGCAGGTCGTGGATTCCGGACGTCCTGCGCCACGGGTCGGTCCGGCGGGTGGGAGGGTCGGCGGCGTGGGCCGCGAGGTAGGCGAACTCCTGCGCGGCCCATTCGTCCTTCCCCGCTGCCCGCAGTTCGTCCGCAGCCCAGTCGCGCAGGGCCCCGAGGAGTTCCACGTCGAGGGCCGCGTAGGTGAGCCAGTCCTCCGGCAGGGGACGGCGGGACCAGTCCGC
>CAZZGU010000002.1:21548-31645 GCA_964653755.1 uncultured Nigerium sp.
TCCTTGCGCAGTGCCTTGCCGAGCGCGTGCTCGACCAGCGCGCCCAGCGACACGCGCGGGAGGCCGAGCAGCCGTCCCGCCAGCTCGGTGTCGAACAGCCGGTGGGGCAGGAGCCCGACCTCGGCCAGGCACGGCAGGTCCTGGGAGGCTGCGTGGACGACCCACTCGGCCTCCTGGATCGCCCGTGCGAGCGGGGTCAGGTCGGCACGCGGGTCGTCCTCCTCGAAGGCGACCGGGTCGACGAGATGGGTGCCGGCCTCGGCCCGGCGCAGTTGGACCAGGTAGGCCTTGCCGGAGTACCGAAAGCCCTGGGCACGCTCGGTGTCGATGCCGACCGGCCCGGTGCCCGCGGAGAGTGCCGCGACCGTCCGCGCCAGCGCGTCCGGTGTGTCGACGACCGGGGGGACGCCGTCGGCGGGCCGGGTGACGAGCTCGGGAGGGGCAGGGGTCGGTTCGGCTTCGGTGCTCACCTGCGCCGCCGGGGGGGCCGCCGCAGGGTGAGGACGCCCGGCGGGAGGAGAGGAAGCCCTGCCACCATGCACAGCAGATCCTGCCAGGCCTGCAGGTGCGGGACGATGTCGTCGCCCTCCGTGATCAGCGGCGTCCAGGAGGCCCGGATCTCGACCTCAGCCCGCTGGGGCTCGTCGGCCATCCCGCCGAAGGACTCCGACGACACGGCGGTCACCGTCCCGCTGGGAGCCGTGTGGGCCGCCTGGTGCCGTTCGAGGGCGTCGACGAGCCACGACCAGCCCACCTGGGTCAGGAGGGGGTCGGTCGCCATGGCCTCGTCCACGGACGCCCGCGCGTAGGTGACGCAACGGAACGTGCCGTCCCAGGCGGGGTTGCCCTCCGGGTCGTGCAGGAGGACCAGCCGCCCGTTGCCGAGTTCGTCGTCCGCCACGGACACGTCGGCGGTGATGGCCAGGGCGTGAGGAGCGATCCGTTGGGGTGCGGGGATCTCCTCGACCTCCAGCTCAGGTCGCCACGCAAGCCCCAACACCGCAGACACGGCGTCGTCGAACAACCTTGACGCCCGGATACTCGCTCCCACGCGCCCTAGGCTAGGCCGCCGCTGCGCGCGCGGGCCTCCGGCACGCCGGGCTCACGCGCCTGCGGGCGGCTGGTGCACCAGACAGATCGAGTTGATGCAGTAGCGCAGGTCCGTGGGCGTCTGGTAACCCTCGCCCTCGAAGACGTGGCCGAGGTGGGAGTCGCAGGCAGCGCAGCGAACCTCCGTGCGCACCCCGAAGAGACTGGTGTCGCGCAGGTAGCGGACGCGGTCCTCGGCGGCCGGGGCGAAGAACGAGGGCCACCCGCAGTGGGAGTCGAACTTCTCCTCGCTGGTGAACAGGATCGCGCCGCATGCCCGGCAGGCATACGTGCCGGGCTCCCGCGTCCGCTCGTAGGCGCCGGTGCCGGGTCGTTCAGTGGCGCCCTCGCGCAGGACGCGGAACTCGAACGGTGTCAGCAGTCGGCGCCACTCCTCGGGCGTGCGCACCACGGAGGGCTTGGGGGCGTTGTCGGGCGACATGTGGGCTCCTCTCGGGGGCTCTCGCGACGGACTCACAGTTTACGCTGGGGCTCATGCCGACCGAAGCCGTCACTCTCCGGGTGGGTGACCTCGACGTCCGCCTCACCTCGCCCGACAAGGTGTACTTCCCCGAGGAGGGGTTGACCAAGCGCGATCTCGCCGAGTACGTCCTGGCCGTGGGACCGGGCCTTCTGGCGGCCCTGGCGGAGCGGCCGACCACGATGGAGCGGTGGCCGGGTGGTGTGAGGGGAGAGGAGCACTTCTACCAGAAGCGGGCCCCCGCGAAGCGTCCGGCGTGGGTGGCCACGACCGAGGTCACCTTTCCCTCGGGCCGACGGGCGGAGGAGGTTTGCCCGCGCAACCTGGCCACGG
The DNA here is from genome assembly GCA_964653755.1 of uncultured Nigerium sp. Classification (GTDB taxonomy): domain Bacteria; phylum Actinomycetota; class Actinomycetes; order Propionibacteriales; family Propionibacteriaceae; genus Propioniciclava. Next base: position 23,452 of record CAZZGU010000002.1, read on the forward strand.
TGCTCTGGATGATCAACCTGGGCACTCTCCGGTTCCACCCGTGGCCGGTGCGGTGCGCGGCGCCCGACCTCGTCGACCAGGTGCGTCTCGATCTCGACCCTCAGCCGGGCACCGGCTTCCGGGATGCCGTCCGGGCAGCCCTGGCGTTGCGGGACGTGCTTGCCGACGCGGGACTGACCGGTTTCTGCAAGACCAGCGGCGGCCGCGGCGTCCACGTGTTCGCACCCGTGGCGCCGGTCGACTTCATCGACGCCCGCCATGGCGCCCTCGCCCTGGGACGCGAACTGGCCCGGCGCCTTCCGGACGCCGTCACCGTGAACTGGTGGAAGGAGGAGCGCGGCGAGCGCGTCTTCGTCGACTTCAACCAGATGGCTCGGGACAGGCTGGTGACGTCGGCCTACTCGATCAGGCCGACCCCGGACGCCCGCGTGTCGGCGCCGGTCGCGTGGGAGGAACTCGACCAGGTGGAGCCGGGGCAATTCACCGTGCGGACGATGCCCGACCGGTTCGCCGCCCTCGGGGACGTGTGGGAGGGGCTGGCCACGACACCTCCCGGCAGCCTCGACACGGCCCTGTCCTGGTACGAGCGGGACGCCGAACGCGGCGAGGGCGAAATGCCCTACCCCCCGGATTACCCCAAAATGCCGGGTGAGCCTCCCCAGGTCCAGCCCAGCCGGGCGCGCGCCCGGGAGTGAAGGTCGGCCGCCGGTCTGCGCCTTCCCTCGGCACGGGGGACTGCGACAGACTCGGCCCATGGCTAACGACAAGCGCAACGGCTCCCCCAAGACACAGTTGTCGCGGCTCCTGCGCGCCCCTCGGGGGCACGTCGACGTGACGCGACTGGACACCAACAGCGCCCCGGGCTACCCGGGCGAGGGCAAGGAGGACGCCGACGAGCACGTCGCCGCGATCGACCCGGAGCTGTCGGACCTGCAGGAGAAGCTGTTCGCCCACGGCCGTGCCAACCCCGATCGTGCGCCCCGCATCCTCGTCGTGTTGCAGGGCATGGACGCCGCGGGCAAGGGCGGGGTCCTTCGGCACGCGATCGGGCTCGTCGACCCCCACGGCGTCCAGCACAAGGCGTTCAAGGCCCCCACGAAGGAGGAGCTGGCGCACCACTACCTGTGGCGTGTCGAGCGTGAGTTGCCCGCACCGGGGATGATCGGCGTGTTCGACCGGTCCCACTACGAGGATGTGCTCGTCGTCCGCGTGGAGGAGCTCGTGCCCGAGGCGGTGTGGTCGCAACGGTACGACGAGATCAACGCGTGGGAGCAGGAACTGGTCGACGACGGCATCACCCTCATCAAGTGCTTCCTGCACCTGTCGAAGGACGAGCAGAAGAAGCGCCTGACAGAGCGCGTGGAGAACCCGGAGAAGTACTGGAAGCACAACCCCGGCGACATCGACGTTCGTCTGAAGTGGGATCAGTACATGGAGGCCTACAGCGCGCTGCTGACCCGCTGCAACACCGCCCACGCGCCGTGGTACGTCATCCCGTCAGACAAGAAGTGGTACAAGAACTGGGCCGTGGCGGAGTTGCTGCGCGAGCACCTCGCCGGGCTCCACCTCTCGTGGCCTGGTCCGGACTTCGACGTGGAGGTCGAACGCCGCAGGGTGCGGGAGTCCTGAGCGGTGCGGGAGCCCTGAGCGGTTCGGAAGTCCTGGGCGGTTCGGAAGTCCTGATCGGTGTGGGAGTCCTGGCGGCCGGTTCAGGCGCCGCTGGCCGCCACCAGGTCGAGGCTCGCGTCCTGACTCTCGGCTTCAAAATCGAGCAGATCCATGGCGGCGAACGCGTACCGGGCGAGCACCATGTCCATGACCTCGGGGGCGGCCCCCAGCGGATCGGACACAGCCACGGCGCCGCACCGCAGCGCCAGGTCGGACTGGGCTGCGAAGAGTTCGTCCGGCCCCAGGAAGAACGATCCGACCGCCAGGTGGCGCCGGCCCTGGAAGCGCAGGCCCTGGATGGCCTGGGCCACGGAGGGGCCGCTGCCGTCCGCCGCCGCGGTCAGGCAGGGGAGCCGGTGGTGGGTCGACCACTGCCGGGCGCGCCGGGCCAACAGGGCTGAGCCCCGGACGTCGCCGGTGCTCGCCGAGGAGAGCACCAGTCCGTCCAGCTCGAGCGCGCGGGCAGAGGCCAGGGCGGCCCGAAGCCGTTGGTCCAGGATCGTGAGCAGGCTGACCTCGGGCCCGAGCGGGCGCGAGACGTGGACCCGGAGTCCGTGGTGCTGGGACCGGGCCTGCTGCGCCATCAGGTGGATCTCGGGTTCGGCCTCGATGGCGTGGTGGAGTTCCAGGGGAACCAGCACGATCTCGTCGCTGCCCTGCCGGACGAGCTGGGCGATGGCCTGGGCGCCCGAGGGGGCGTCGTGGTCAAGGAACGCGCACTGCACCGCGACGGTGGGGCGGAGTTCCTGGACTCCACGCCGCAGCGCGTGGGCGATCTGGGCAACCCGGGGGTCGGTGCTTCCAGGTGCGATCATCACGAGCGCGGGTGCGGTCATCGCCGTTAACCTTCCGTTGGAACTGGAGTGTGGGACGGCGCCGTTGCCGAGTCGCGGTGACCAAATCCTCACCCGCGGATGCGAGAAGTGCAAAACGTGTGTACCAATGAATGGACGCCGTGACCAAGGGATGAGACGGACCCGCTCGGGCTAGCCTGGAGGCGGACGCCGAAGGGCGCCTTGAGAAGGCTGCGGTGGGCGATACTGGGTTCGAACCAGTGACCTCTTCGGTGTGAACGAAGCGCGCTACCACTGCGCCAATCGCCCGCGGCCCCCTACCCTACCCGAACCGGAGGGGCGGTGCACAATCGCCCGTCGTGGAGCGCCGCGAGGGGAAGGCGGGCTGGCGAGGGGCGGTCACGATCGGCCGGTTTGGCAGTTGCGGGCGGGCTCCGTTATCGTTGCTTCCGCGCCGGAGGGCAACCGAAGGTCGCATTGCGGACGTGGCTCAGCTGGTAGAGCATCACCTTGCCAAGGTGAGGGTCGCGGGTTCGAATCCCGTCGTCCGCTCGGAGAGGGTCTCGACCTCGACGACGAGACCGGTCTTCACCGGTGGAGTGGCCGAGAGGCGAGGCAACGGACTGCAAATCCGTGTACACGGGTTCAAATCCCGTCTCCACCTCGGGCGGCTGGCGCAGCGGTAGCGCGCTTCCCTGACACGGAAGAGGTCACTGGTTCGATCCCAGTGTCGCCCACCAGGACGAAGGCCCTGTCGGAAACGGCAGGGCCTTCGTCCTGTGTGCGGGCCGGGCTGCAGCTGGCCCTGGCCACCACGCTGGCCCTGGCCACCACGCTGGCCCTGGCCGCCACACTGGCCCTGGCCACCACGACACGCACATTCCTGACATTCGCGTCGGATCCGGACCCGGCGCGATTGTCAGGAACCTGCGTGTCGCGGCTGGTTGGCCGCCGGGCCGATGGTTGCCAGACTGGACGGACCGACCGCACGACGAGGAGAGCGCCATGACTCACAATCCCACCGACCCCGAGTACCGCATCGAGCACGACACCATGGGCGAGGTCCGTGTCCCGAAGGGCGCCCTCTACGCCGCCCAGACCCAGCGGGCCGTCGAGAACTTCCCGATCTCCGGACGGGGGCTCTCCTCCCATCACATCGCGGCGCTGGGTCAGATCAAGCGCGCCGCAGCCCTGGCCAACCACGAACTGGGCGTCCTCGACGAAGAGACCGCACGGGCGATCGTGGCGGCTGCTGACGAGGTCATCGCCGGGCGGCACGACGGGGAGTTCCCCGTCGACGTCTTCCAGACCGGCTCTGGCACATCGTCGAACATGAACACGAACGAGGTCGTCGCCACGCTGGCGTCCCGCGTGAAGGGGGGACCGGTCCACCCCAACGACCACGTGAACGCCTCCCAGTCCTCCAACGATGTGTTCCCCTCGTCGATCCACATCGCCGCGCTGGACGCCGTCACCCACGAACTGCTGCCGGCCCTCGACGTCCTGGCGCGGTCGCTGGAAGCCAAGGCCACCGAGTTCGCCGATGTCGTCAAGTCCGGGCGCACCCACCTCATGGACGCGACGCCGATCATGCTCGGCCAGGAGTTCTCGGGCTACGCCACGCAGATCCGCTACGGCGTCGACCGTGTCCGCGCCACCCTGCCCCGCCTGGCCGAACTCCCGCTGGGTGGGACGGCGGTGGGCACCGGCATCAACACGCCTCCGGGCTTCTCGCAGCGCGTCATCGCGCTCATCGCCGAGAACACCGGGCTGCCGGTCGTGGAGGCGTCCAACCACTTCGAGGCCCAGGCCGCCCAGGACTCGCTCGTCGAGGCGTCCGGCGCGTTGCGCACCATCGCGGTCTCCCTGGTGAAGATCGCCAACGACCTGCGCTGGATGGGTTCGGGTCCCCGCACGGGTCTCGCCGAGATCGCGCTGCCCGACCTGCAGCCGGGATCCTCGATCATGCCCGGGAAGGTGAACCCGGTCGTCCCGGAGGCCACGATCATGGTCGCCGCCCAGGTCATCGGAAACGACGCCGCCATCACCTTCGCGGGGGCGCAGGGCAACTTCGACCTGCTCGTCATGCTTCCCGTCATGGCCCGCAACCTGCTGGAGTCGATCACGCTGATCGCGAACGTCTCGCGTGTCCTGGCGACGCGCTGCGTGGACGGGGTCGAGGCCAACGTCGAACGCTGCCGTCAGCTCGCCGAATCGTCCCCCTCGATCGTGACACCGCTGAACCGCATCATCGGCTACGAGGCCGCCGCGAAGATCGCCAAGCACTCGGTCAAGAAGAACCTGACCATTCGTGAGGCCGTCGTGGACCTCGGCTACGTGGAGCGCGGCGAGGTCACCCACGCGCAGCTCGACGAGGCGCTCGACGTCGCCTCGATGACCGCGCCGAAGCAGTCCTAGCGCGCACCGACCAGACCGGTGAGCGTCCCCCACGCCACCGTGTGGCGTCCGATGCGGGCGAGAACCTCCTCGGTTCTGCCGCCCGCAAGGGGGACGTCCAGGGCGTACACGGCGAAGACATAGCGGTGCGTGCCGCTCGGCGGGCACGGAGCGCACCAGCCGGCTTCGCGCGCGCTGTTGACGGACTCGTGCGCCCCCGCCGGGGCGGAGGCCTCGTGAAATTCGCCGTCCCGGGGCGGCAGCCCCGTCACGAGCCAGTGCAGGAAAGTGCCGCGCGGGGCGTCCGGGTCGCTCACCACGACCGCGATCGAGACGGCCGAGGCCGGCACGCCGGACCACGCGAAAGCGGGTGACGCCCCTGCGCCCGAGCAGGTGAAGCGTGACGGGATCGTCCCGCCCTCGACGAAGGACGGGCTGGTGACTGCGATCGTGGGTCGCAGCGCGGGCTGGGGAACCTGCATCGTCGTGCTCCTTCCGACGTGGACAGTGCCTGTGCACCCAGTATCCGCGGAAGTACTGCCGCGGAGGCCCGCAGTGCGCTACGACTCTCCCCGTGGGGTTGGTTCGCCGGATCGCGACGATCATCGGGGCTCTGGTCGCGGTGACGGCCTTTGGCGTCCTCGGTTACGTCCTGCTCGGCTTCCCGCTGCTCGACGCGCTCTACCAGACGGTGACGACGTTGACCACGGTGGGCTTCCGCGAAGTACACCCGCTGACCCCGGCGGGTCAGATCTTCACCATGGTCCTGATCGTCCTCGGGGTCGGGACCGTCCTCTACAGCATCACCCTCATGTTCGGCGTCCTCGTCGAGGGCGACGTCCTGCGCTATCTCGAGAGGCGTGTCATGGATCGTCAGATCAGCAGGATGTCGGACCACGTGATCATCTGCGGCTACGGACGGGTCGGGCGCGCGACGTCCGAGTACCTGCGAGCCACCGGGGTGCCAGCCGTCGTGGTGGACCTGAACCCCCACCGGCTGGCGCACCTCACCGACGCGCCCCACCTCGTGGGCGACGTCACGAACGACGCGACCCTGAAGGAGGCGGGGATCGATCGGGCCCGTGCTCTGATCGCCGCCCTGGACAGCGACCAGGACACGGTGTACGTCGTGCTGTCCGCACGGGCGCTGCGACCGGACATGATCATCGTGGCTCGCGCGCGCACGGCCGAAGCGCGCACCAAGATGGTGCTGGCGGGGGCGACCCGCGCGGTGAACCCCCAGCTCATCGGGGGACGCCGGATGGCGGCCTTCGCCCTCCAGCCGGACGTGGCCGACTTCATGGACGTGGTGATGCAGGACGGCGAATTCGACTACCGCATTCAGCAGGTGCGCGTCCCCGAGGGCTCCTCGCTGGTCGGCCGTACGCTGGCCGAACTCGGCGCTCCGGAGCGGTTCGGGGTGACGGTGCTCGCGGTGCGCCGAGTCGCCCATGGTCCCTTCACCGCCCACCCGGACGGAAGCGTCCGCCTCGAGCCGGGCTCGGTCCTCATCACGTTCGGGACCTCCGGCCAGGTGGAGGCCCTCGAGCGCGCGGCGGCGGCCAGCTGACGCCGTCAGGCCGAGGGGGCGGGCGTCTCTGCGATGCCGGCGAGCCGTTCGATGACCTGGGCCGGCGTCCAGGCCGAGCCGGTCATGCGGCGGCGCAGGGTCAGCAGCGGGTTCGCCGCTTCCAGGGGCTTGGCGTCGAGCTGGAAGGCGGTCGCATAGCCCGCGGCCATCACAGGGGGGAGCGCGTGGGGGGCCCACGCGCCGTAGGGGTAGGCGAGGGTGTCGACCTCCTGCCCGCTGAGGCGTTGCAGGGTTTCCCGGGGCTTCACGAGCTGAGCGGCCCAGTCAGTGTCGGGGAGCTTGGACAGGTTCTGGTGGTCCCAGGTGTGCGCCCCGATCGTCATGCCGCTGTCGGCCACGGCGCGCACCTGGTCGGAGGAGATCCAGCCGGGCTTGTCCAGGACGACCGACATGATGAACAGCGTGCCGGTCATGCCGCGGCGGGCCAGTTCGGGCAGGGCGGTCAGGGCCTGGTTGTCCTTGCCGTCGTCGAACGTGAGAAGGATCGGCTTGGGAGGCAGCGCGGCCCCCGTCGTGAGGTGCGCGAGGTACTGCGCCGGGCTGATCGTCGCGTATCCGGCCTCGGCGAGGCCGTCCAGTTGGGCGACGAACTGCTCCGGCGGGCAGACCAGGGTGGCGCGCGTGTAGTCGGAGTCGGAGGACTGGTAGGGCCGCACCTGGTGGTAGCACAAGGTCGGGACGACCGCGCGGGCGGCCATCTCGGCGGCAGTCGCCGCGGTGGGGGTCCCCGACGGCGTCGGGGTGGGCGACGGACTTGAGGGGGAGCCGGACGCCGCCGCGCCCGGTTGCGTCCGGGGTTGCTGGGCGCAACCCACCAGGAGACCGGCGGCACCGGCGGCGAGTGACGCGAGGAAGACCCGGCGGTGCAGGCCGGAGTCGAAGGTGGAGGTCGGCACCACCTCAGGGTAACCGCCAGGGCGGACGACCGGCCGCAGGCGAGCCGGGCGGCAACCCCTTCAGCGCGCCGCGAGTCCGGCGTACCGTGAAGCTGTCGGCGCGCGGTCGTGAGGGGTGCGACATGAGCCATACAGTCAGAAGCGGTTTCGGCGGGCCGGGCCTGCGCAGGCCCGGTATCGACAGGCCCGGTATCGACAGGCCCGGGCTCAGGCGGTGGGCGGCGGTGGTCGGGATCGTCGCGGGAGCGTCGGTCCTGGGGGCTGTTCCTGCTCTGGCCGAAGGTTATGTGGACGCCTCCGACTCTCCCCAGATCGTGGCAGGCCAGGAGGTGGACGGCACGGCCTGGCTCGGCGGCAACAGCGTCACGGTCGCGGGGACCGTCCGGGGCGACCTGTTCTGCGTCGGCAACACAATCACCATCACGGGCGTCGTGGAGGGCGACGTCCTCTGCGCGGGGAACACGCTGACCGTGGTGGGCTCGGTGGGTGGAGACATCCGCCTCGGCGGCAACAGCATCACGATCAGCGGCAGCTCCGGGAAGGCAACCACCCTGGCCGGCTCCAGCATCACGCTGGCGGACGGCTCGCGTGTCGGGTCCGACCTCACCGCCGGGGCGGCCACCCTCAACCTGGCCGGGGTCGTGGGACGCGACGCGCGCCTGGCTGCCGGCGCCGCCACGCTCGCCGGCACCAACCCCGAGCAGGCCCTGGCGGTCGACCTGGCGGCCCAGGCCTTCCGGGACGCCGGGTATGCCGACAAGAACCCGCCGCGCGAGCGCACAGCGGTCATCCTCGGCTACGCGCCGCACCTGGATCCGGCCACGGTCAACTGGGTGCAGCAGGGCCTG
>CAZZGU010000002.1:31655-34838 GCA_964653755.1 uncultured Nigerium sp.
CAGGTGGACGCGCTCACCGTCACCCCCACCGCCGTGATCGGCGGGCACCTGTCCTACGTCAGCGCGCGGGAGGCGACGCTGGCGCCCGGGACCGTGCAGGGCGAGGTGACGCGGACCCCGCCGCCGCCGGAGACGCTCCCCACCGCACAGCCCCGGACGCCGAGCGTCGCGCGCTGGCTGGTGGGGGCGGCCGCCGGGGTGCTGTGGCTTGTCGCGCTCACGGTGGCGGTCGTGCTGCTGCTGCCCACCTACGTACGCCGGCTCACCGACACCACATGGAGCGGCGTCGGGAAGGCGGCCCTGGTGGGGCTCGTGACTTTGGCGGCCGGACTTCCGATCATCATCATGGCCTTCGTGACCATCGTGGGTGCGGGGGCCGGACTGCTGCTGCTGGTCGGGTTCCCCCTCGCCCTGACGTTGGCCGGGCCGCTCGCGGCCTACTACCTCGGCCGCGAGGTGATGAGGCGCCGCACCACCAACATGATCGCGATGGCGGCGGTCGGCGCCGCGATCCTCGGGCTGGCGACGGTGGTCCCGTTCCTGGGCGCCCTGGTGGGGTTCGCCGCGGCCTGCGTCGGCGTCGGTCTCATCGTCCAGGACCTCCGCCGGCGCCAATTCGTCCCCCCGGCCTACACCGACACGGGCGGTCCCGTCACAGCTCCGTAACGCGACGTCCCTAGCATGAGCGTCGTGTCCGACCTCTTCAGTACGTACCCGCACGGGGCAGCCTGGGACGAGATGGTGACGACCGACAACGTCCCGCGGACGCCGTACCTCGGCGTCCACGAGGCTCTTGGAGCGGTCGACGTCACCGTGCTCACCGCACGCGCCGAGGCGCTGGCCCGCAGCTACCTCCACCAGGGGGTCACGTTCGACTACGCGGGTGAGGAGAAGGCGTTCCCCCTGGACGTCATCCCGCGCGTCCTCGCCGCCCACGAGTGGGAGACGATCGAGGCCGGCGTCCGCCAGCGCGTGGCGACGCTGGAGGCGCTGCTCGACGACGTCTACACCACCGGGGGGCTGCCTCACGCCGTCCGGGACGGCGTCCTCCCCTGGGAGTTGATCGCCTCGTCGTCGCACTTCCACCGGGCGGTAGCCGGTCTCCGGCCCGCCAACGGCGTCCGGATTCACGTGGCCGGGATCGACCTCATCCGCGACGAGCAGGGGACGTTTCGCGTCCTGGAGGACAACGTCCGCGTGCCGTCCGGAGTCAGCTACGTCCTGTCGAACCGCCGCGCCATGGCGAACGTGCTGCCCGAGGCGTTCTCGAGCATGCGCGTCCGGGCCGTGGCCGACTACCCGCGCATGCTGCTGCGCGCGCTCCGTGCGGCCGCTCCGCCCGGGGTCACCGACCCGACCATCGTGGTGCTCACCCCCGGCGTCCACAACTCCGCCTACTACGAGCACACGCTGCTGGCGCGCTCGATGGGCGTCGAGTTGGTCGAGGGGCGCGACCTCGTGTGCAGCGGGGGCGTCGTGCGGATGCGGACCACCCAGGGCGACCAGCCGGTCGACGTCATCTACCGCAGGGTCGACGACGACTTCCTCGACCCGGTCCACTTCCGCGTCGACTCCCTGCTCGGGGTCACGGGCCTGGTGTCCGCCGTCCGCGCCGGGCGGGTTGCGATCGCCAACGCCATCGGCAACGGGGTCGCCGACGACAAGCTCATCTACAGCTACCTGCCCGATCTGACCCGCTACTACCTGCGTGAGGATCCCGTCCTTCCCAACGTGGACACCTACCGCTGCGTCGAAGACGCCTCGCTGCAGCACGTCCTGGCGCACCTCGACGAGATGGTCGTCAAGCCGGTGGACGGCTCGGGCGGAAAGGGCATCGTGATCGGGCCGCACGCCTCCGGCGCGACGCTGGACACGCTGCGCGCCACGTTGCTCCGCGACCCCCGGGGCTGGATCGCACAGCCGGTGGTCCAGCTGTCCACGGTCCCCACGCTCATCGACGGACGCCTGCGCCCCCGCCACGTCGACCTGCGCCCCTTCGCCGTCAACGACGGGGAGCGTGTCCGCGTCCTGCCCGGAGGCCTGACCCGAGTGGCCCTCGCGGAAGGTGAACTGGTCGTCAACTCCAGTCAGGGCGGCGGCTCAAAGGACACCTGGGTGCTGTCACGACGTCGCCGCCCGGAGAAGCCCACCCGGGGGGACGTCCTGACCCGCGAAATCATCACCATGGCCCCGCCGGTCTCCCCCGACGACACCGCCCGGTCGCCGCAACAGCAGCAACAACAACAGCAACAGCAGGGGGTGACGTCGTGCTGAGCCGAATCGCCGAATCGCTGTACTGGATCGGCCGCCACGTCGAGCGGGTCGACGGCACAGCCCGCCTCGCTGACGTCGTCCGCCTGTCGGGTCAGGAGGACCCGACGCTCACGGAGGACGACACCGTCCGCATGGTGCTCACCGTGGTCATGGGACTGGAGGTGGGGGAGGGCCCGCTCTCGTTCGACGACCTGGCGCGTCGGCTCGTGACCGACCCGAATCATCCCAGTTCGATCGCCAGTTCCCTGCGGTCGGCCCGCGAGAACGCCCGCCGGGCCCGCGAGATCCTGTCGAGCGAGTTGTGGGAGGCGATCAACACCGCCTACCACCGCTGGCAGGTGGTAGGCGCGGGTGTTTCGGCCGGATCTGGCTCGTCAGTCGGGCACGCCCTCCTGTGGGCGCGGTCCCGCTCGGCGCTCATCTCGGGGGTCATGGACAGCACCATGAGTCACGACGAGGCCTGGGACTTCCTCGTCCTGGGCCGCGCGCTCGAGCGCGCCGACATGACCGCCCGGATGGTCGCCGCGGGGGCCCTCCCCACGGGGCTCACCTGGTCGGCCGTCCTCACCTCCTGCGGTGCCCTGCAGGCCTTCGTCCGCACCCAGGGGGGTCTCATGAGCGACAAGCGGGCGGCCATGTTCCTCGTGCTGGACCGGGCCTTCCCCCGCTCGGTCCTCTGCGCTCTCAACGAGGCGGAGCGGGCGCTGTCCCGGCTGTCGCCACGCATCGAGCGGCTCGGGGTGTCTGACGAGGCCACCCGCACCCTGAGCCGGATCAGGACCTCGCTCGAATTCCGTCCGGTCGACGCCGTCCTGGCCGACCTGCCACACGAGATGCGCCGCGTCCAGAGCTCGGTGCAGAGCGGTTCCCGGGCAGCCGCCGCCCGCTACTTCCCCGCCGGTAAGCCCC
>CAZZGU010000003.1:0-21196 GCA_964653755.1 uncultured Nigerium sp.
AAGGCCGAGAAGGCCCCCAAGGCAGACAAGAAGGCTCCCAAGGTCGAGACGGCAGAGGACGCCGAGGCCTAACTCGGGGACAGCGTCCCGGAACCAACGGGGGGCCCGCTGCTCGCCCTGACCCGCAACGGGGTCGCGACGAGCGAACGGGTCCCTCGTCCGTCCCGGGCGACGTCATGGCCGATTCTGGCCAGCAGCACGCGGATCAGCTCGCGGCCGATCTCCTCGAAGTCCTGCACGACCGACGTGAGGGGTGGCCAGAGGTACGGAGCCAGCACATCATCGAAGCCGACGACGGAGACGTCGCCCGGGACGCGACGCTCGCCCTCGTGCAGGGCGCGCAGGACGCCGGCCGCCATCTCGTCATTGGCGCAGAAGATGCCGGTCACCGAGTCGTCCCGGGCGAGTTCCAGCCCCGCGCGGTAGCCGGACGCCGGCGTCCAGTCGCCCCGCAGTGGACTGTGCGCCTCACGCCCATGCGCGGCGAGCGTGTCCCGCCAGCCACGCTCCCGCAACGCCGCCTGCGCGGACGCCTGCGGTCCCGACACGTGGTGCACGGAGGCGTGGCCCATTCCCAGCAGGTGCGTCACGGCCCTGGCAGCTCCGCCGACGTCGTCGCAGCCGACCGAGTCGTGCCTGGAGTCCCTGGTCGCGCCGGTGACCACCACGGGCAGGTGGCCGGGCAGTTCGAGTCCTTCAGGCTCACCGCTCTCCGGCAGCAGCAGGACCAGTCCGTCCACGGCCGGGGCGAGGCGGCCGACCTGCGCGGACACGTCGGCCCCCGTCAACGTGGGGGAGTCAGCGATCATGACCGCGAAGCCACGGGCGCGGGCCGCCTCGATGATGCCCTGGATCGTGTGGGCCTCGCCGGTCCTGGCCACCCGGTGGGCGACCACTCCGAGCGTGTGCGTGGCGCCGGAGCGGAGCGCGCGCGCTGCGGTGTTCGGCGTGTACCCCAGTTCCTCCATCGCGACCAGGACGCGGGCGCGGGTGTCGGGGCGGACGCTGCCCTCCCCGCGCGCGACCCGGGAGACGGTCTGGCCCGAGACACCAGCGCGGGAGGCCACGTCACGGATGGACGCGGACGTCCTGCGGGCGGCGGGTCCCACCGGCGCCCCCTACAGCACGCTGCCGTCGGGCACCCGGCGCGGAACCCCCGGGTCCTCCAGCACCGCGTCCCCCTCGACGATCACCCCGCCGCCGAACGTCCAGTCTCCGGTCACCTCGAGGCTCGTCGCCCGACGCAGGGAGGGAACCCCCTGCGGGAACCGCTGGGCGAAGGCGGCGACGGTCTTGTAGTAGCGCTCGTCCAGGCGGACGAGCGGCGCGGTGTCAGGCAGGAGGCGCAGGACCTGGTCGCGGCCCAGATCGTACGCGTCGGAGGAGACCAGGAGGAGATCGTTGGTGGTTTTTACTGGCAGGAAGCGGCCTCGTTCGACAAGGACGGGGGAAGCGCCCTCGAAGACCTCGACGGCGGCGCCCAGGGCGGTCTCCACCTGGTACACCAGCGGGGACTCCGGGTCCGTCGGGTCGACGTTCTTCACGTTCCGGATCAAGGGGAGTCCCAGGACTCCGCCCCGCTCGATGAGCGTCTGGTGGAGCCGCTCGAGGTCGAACCAGAGGTTGTTCGTGTGGAAGTAGGGGTGCCGGTGCTCGTCGGTGAAGTGCGCCATGTCCTCCGGCGCCGTCTGGGCAGTGTCGCGCAAGATCAGGCGTCCATCCGCGCGGCGCACCGCCAGGTGCCCGCCCTTGCGGTCGGCGGGCGTCCGGCGGCACACCTCGGCCGCGTAGGGCGCGCCGCTGGACGCGAACCAGCCCGCCAGGTGGGCGTCCGGGGCCGCGCCGAGGTTGTCGGCGTTGGACGAACAGGCGTAGCGGTAGCCGTGATCGAGCAGCTGTTCCAGGATGCCCGTGGCCAGCAACGAGGGGTAGATGTCGCCGTGTCCGGGCGGGCACCACTCCAAGGAGGGGTCGGCCGGCCACTCCACGGGCGTGAGTCCGTCCACGAGGAGCTTGGGTTCCTGGCTCTGCACGAAGTCGAGGGGCAGGCCCTCCACTTGAAGGTCCGGGTAGGCAGCGAGTGCCTCCAGCGAGTCGTCGTGGGTGCGGAAGCTGTTCATCAGGATCAACGGCAGCCGGACGCCGTGGGCGGCACGCGCGTGCCGCACCTGTCCGGCGATGATGTCCAGGAAGCTGCGACCTTCCCGGACCGGAAGCAGCGACTTGGCCTTCGCCATCCCCATCGAGGTTCCGAGCCCGCCGTTGAGCTTGACGATGACCGTCCGGTCGAGCGCCTCCCGGGCCACCGCCGGGTCGATGTCGACGTCGGCGATCGCCGGGGCCGTCACCAGCGGATCAATGGTGTCCTCGCGGACGAGCCCCGTGGCCCCAGACTCGAGTTGGTGATAGTAGTGGCCGAACACCGCGATGGCGGTCTCGTTCACGCCTGCCGCCCGCATCTTGTCCTGGGCGAGGCGCAGTCCATCGGCGCTCATCGTCCGCCCCCGGCCTGCCAGGCGCTGGACGCCATCTCCTGCAGCGAGTGACGCATCGCCCACTCGATGTCGGCCGCGGCCAGGCTGCCGTCGGCCACGATCCTGGCCGGGTCACCCGGGCGGCGCGCCTCCTGGGTCGGGGTGAACGGGATGCCGGTCGCCTCCGCCATGGTGGCCATGATCTGGGCCACGGAGACGCCGTCGCCGCTGCCGAGGTTGTAGACGGGCCGGAGGGTCTCGCCGGCGTCCAGACGCCGTGCCGCGGCGACGTGGGAGACGGCCAGATCGCCGACGTGGATGTAGTCGCGCACGCAGGTGCCGTCGGGCGTCGGGTAGTCGGTGCCGAACACCTTCGGGGTCCGGCCTTCGCGCAACGCTGTGATGACGAGGGGGAAGAGGTTGTGCGGGCTCGAGTCGTAGAGCTCGGGGGTGGCGCTGCCGACGACGTTGAAGTAGCGCAGGCTTGTGTGCGTGACTCCGCGGGCCCGTCCCTGGTTGGCCAGCAACCATTCCCCGATGAGCTTCGACTCGCCGTAGGGCGACTCGGGGGCCGTTGGGGTCTCCTCGGTCACGAGGTCGGTGTGCGGTGTGCCGTACACGGCCGCCGAGGAGGAGAAGACGATCCGGTCGATCCCGGCCTCCTCCATGGCGCGCAGGACGGAGATCGTGCCTCCCACGTTCTGCTCGTAGGTGTGCAGAGGCTGCTGCACGGACACGCCGGCGTACTTGAAGCCCGCGATGTGCATGACCCCCGTGACGCCGTGTTCGGTCAGCGTGCGGGCCAGGAGCGGGGTGTCGAGGATTGTTCCTTCGATGAACGGCACCTCGGCGGGAACGAACTCGCGGTGTCCGCTGGAGAGGTCGTCGAGGACGACCGCGTCGATGCCAGCGGCGCCGAACGCCCGGACGACGTGGGAGCCGATGTAGCCGGCCCCTCCGGTGACTAACCAGGACATGGGGAACCTTTCGCCGATGGTGTTCAGTCGACCCTACCGCCGGGGGCCCCGGCGATGGCGAGCAGGAAGCGTGGCGGGGTGAACCCGCGCCGGGCGAAGGCCGCGGCGACGGCGTCCGTGAGGGCCGCGACGTGGGCGTCCTCGACGAGGGCGATCGCCGACCCGCCGAACCCGCCGCCCGTCATCCGGGCTCCCAGTGCGCCGGCGTCCCGGGCCGCCGCCACGGCGACGTCGAGCTCCGCACAGCTGACCTCGTAGTCGTCGCGCAGGGAGGCGTGGGAGGCGTCGAGCAGCGGTCCGATCTCGCGGACGCGGCCCTCCGAGAGGAGTTTGGCGGCGGCGTTCGTCCGTTCGATCTCGGTCAGGACGTGACGCACGCGCCGGCGCATCGTTGCGTCGGGGAGTGAGGCGAGCGCAGCCGCGGTGTCGCCCACCTGGCCGAGCTTGGCGACGCCGAGGACGGACGCGGCCGCCTCGCAGGTGTCGCGGCGCGCGGCGTACTGGCCGTCCACCAGGGCGTGCCGGGCCTGCGTGTCGATCACGAGCAGGGTGAGCCCGAGAGCTGTCAGCTCGAACGGGATCTGGCGAACGCTGTGGTCGAGGTTGTCCAGGAGCAGGGCGTGGCCCGCGGCCGTCCGCAGCGAGGCTGCCTGGTCCATGCCCCCGGTCGGAGCTCCGGCCACCTCGTTCTCGGCGCGCACGCAGGCTGCCGCGAGACGCTCGCGGCCAGCGTCGTCCGCCGCGAGGCCATGGCCGTTCAGCTCGTCGAGGGCGAGCGCGACCGCGCACTCCAGGGCGGCTGAGGAGGACAAGCCGGCTCCCGTGGGGACGTTGGAGTCGATGGCCGCATCGAATCCACCGATCGCCAGGCCGTCGGCGGCGAGCGCCCAGGCGGGTCCGCCGGCGTAGGCGACCCAGCCGGACGCGCGGCCAGGAGTGAGGTCGGCCAGGGTTCCGGTCCACACGTCCGTGGGATCTTGCGCCGAGACGAGCCGGACGCGGTGGGACGCGTCGGTCGGCAGGCCGGTTCGCCGCACGGCCACGAAGGTCCGGTGGGGGAGGGCGATGGGCAGGCACGGGCCCCCGTTGTAGTCCACGTGCTCACCGATGACGTTCACGCGACCGGGGGAGGCCCAGACGCCGTCCGGGTCGCCTCCGAGGGTTTCCCGGAAGAGTGCCCGGGCGCGTGCCGCGCCCTCGGCGTCGGGCCAGGCGGGCAGGGAGTCGTGCACGAGAGCCTCCAATGTTGACGTCAACATGTTTGTGGCTCAATCGTGTCAGTCGACCTCGGCTGTGTCAATGGTGCGTGGGGGGACGCCAGTGCCCCGGGCCGGGGCCCGGGGCACTCGCTGAATCGGTTGTGTCAGGCGGCGGAGCGGCAGCCCCACGGCTGGAGACCGCGCAGCGCGTACAGGCGGTTTGCGACCGTGATCTGCTCTTCCCGGGAGGCCTGGTGGGGGTAGGCCGCGAAGTCCTGCCCGTTGACCGACTGCCAGGTGCCAAGGTTGAACTGGAGGCCGCCGTAATAGCCGTTCCCGGTGTTGATGGACCAGTTGCCGCTCGACTCGCACTGGGCGATCCGATCCCACATGGCTGCGTTGGCGAGGTTGAGGGCCGTCCCTGACGAGCTCGTCTTCGCGGCGGCGGGCTTCGGTGCGGCGGGCTTCGGCTTGGTGCCGACCAGGACGACCTGACCCACGGGCTCGCGCGTCACGGTGGACGAGACGACGTTCTGACTCTCGATCGTCGCATTGACGGTGACAGTCTCCATCGAGTCGACCCGCTCGCCGGGGACGCCGGGGGTCTGGATCCGTGTCTTGCCCTTTTCCAGCGAGGCGTCCTTCTTCTCGGTGATGGCGAAGTCCACCGGGACCGTCCTGGTCCAGCGCGTGACGATCACGCGGTCGACCGTCACGGTTTCGCCTGCGGCCAGGGTGGCATCCAGCGGGTGGCTCAGGCGGTCGCCGGCGCGCATCTGAACCTCGGCGGCGGCAAGGGCCGCGGCGACGGTGGGCTCGGGAAGCGACACCAGGTGGGCGGCTGCGTCCGCGACGACGCGGACCTCGGTGCCCGCAGTCTGGGAGGGTGTCGCAATCGCCGCGGGGTGGCTGGCGGATCCGGCCGTGACGGCTGTGGCGGCGGCGCCGCCGATGAGGACGGCCGTGCTGGCGGCAACGGCGGCAAGCTTGAGTGAAAGTGCCACGAGAGATCTCCTGAACTGATGGGCGTCGTTCTTCGTGTTGTCACCAAGGTGACAGTTTCCTGAGAAATTATCAAGCGCCATTCTCAGGTTGCGCTCATGTTGCCAGGCTGCCGACGTGTGTCCCCTTGTCAAAGGGAGAGGGCCGGCACCTTGCGGTACCGGCCCTCTCAGGTTGGCGGGGGATCAGAAGAGCCCGAGACTCGCCTCGCGTGCCTTCGTGAAGCGTTCGGTCACGTTCGCCCAGTTGACCGTGTTCCACCACGCCTTCACGTAGTCGCCCTTGACGTTCTTGTACTGCAGGTAGAACGCGTGCTCCCACATGTCGAGCTGGAGGAGGGGGAGTTGGCCGGCGGGGAGGTTGCCCTGCTGGTCGTACAACTGGTTGATGTTCATGCGCTGGCCGAGGGTGTCCCACACGAGCATCGACCAGCCGGAGCCCTGGATGCCGTTGGCGACCTCGTTGAACTGCTTGGCGAACCCGTCAAAGGTGCCGAAGTACTCGTCGATCGCCGCCGCGAGTTCACCGTCCGGGCGCCCGCCACCGTCCGGCGACATGTTCTTCCAGAACACCGAGTGGTTGATGTGCCCCCCGAGATGGAACGCGAGGTCCTTCTCGAGCTTGTTGATGGCCGCGAAGTTCCCGGTCTCACGGGCCTCGGCCAGCTTCTCCAGGGCCGTGTTGGCTCCGTTGACGTACGTCGCGTGGTGCTTGCTGTGGTGCAACTCCATGATCTGCCCGGAGATGTGCGGCTCCAGTGCGCCGTAGTCGTAGTCAAGATCCGGCAGCTTGTAGGTCATGCGATGTCCCTTCGAGAGTCCTTGGTGGTTCTTTCAGCTTCAACATCTTTGCCCCGGCCAGTATTCCCGCGCGTGATCGCGCACCGGTCTGGTGGGGTACTTCAGTGCTTGAACTTCGCGACGGTCTCGTCCTTGACGTGCTCGACCTTCTCGGCGGCGTCCTCGGCGAAGTCACGAACGTGCTCGGCCGCGTCCCCTGCGAACTCGCGCACCTCCTCAACGGCGTCCTCGGCAAAGTCCTTCACCGATTCGCCGAACTGCTTGGCCTTGGCGGCCAACTGGTCGAGGATGCCCTCGGCCTTCAACTCCTCATTGCCTGTCGCGTCGCCGAGAGCCTCCTTGGCCACTCCGCCGAGTTCTTCGGCCTTGTTGGAGATGTCGTCCCCGATGCCCATCGTGTTCTCCTCGCTGTGTGCGGCGGTTCTCTCCGCGGTGCGCCCAGCCTATCGCCGGGCCTGTCGCCGGGGGAGCGGGCGACGCCCACAGGCTCAACCGGCGCTGGAGTCAGGGGCGCCCGACCGCGAAGACGCGGAATCCCTTCGCGGACGCCGTGCGCTCGCACACCCATCCCTGGCTCGCGAGCCAGCGCTGGAGCGAGTCAGCCCCCAGATTCCGCCCCACCACGAGACGGGCCACGCCGGCAGGAGCGAGGCGCGGCAGCCACTCCGACAGCAGCGCGTGGAGAGACTCCTTGCCGATCCTGATCGGGGGGTTGGACCAGATCTCGTCATAACGAGCCTCGGGGTCGGCCGCCCCGGGGAGGGTAGCGACCACCCGATCTGCGACGCCATGGGCAGCCGCGTTGACGCGGGTCAACTCGAGGGCACGCTCGTTGGTGTCGACTGCATCCACGCGGGCCGTGGGGCACGCCGTCGCAAGCGCCACGGCGAGGACGCCGTAGCCGCACCCGAGGTCCAGGAGTCGTCGGGCGTCCGGGGAGGGTGTGTGCGTGCGGAGCAGGACGCCCGTGCCAAGGTCGAGGCCCTCCTGGCTGAACACGCCGTTGGCTGTGACGAGCTCCCACTCGGTCTCCCAGAACCGGGCGACGATCCTGCGTCGGTGCTCCTCGCCTCGGGGGGTGTCGAAGTAGTGGGTCACACATCCTCCTCGTGGCGTCGGGCCCGGGTTTCGGACTGGCGGGCCGCCAGGCGATCGTCCGGCGGATAGGCCACCTCCTCCAGGACCAGGCCCCGGGGCGGCATCACCGTCACCTCGCCCGCACGTCCGCGGCGGTCCAGCAGTCCCGGGAGCCAGGCCGGATCCCGTCGACCGGTTCCGACGTCGACCAGTCCGCCGACCAGAGAACGCACCATCGAGTGGCAGAACGCGTCTGCGCGCAGGCGCACTTCCACCACCCCGGCCAGTTCACCCGTCTCGACCCGGTCCGCCTCGCAGGAGAGGAGATGACGAACGGTCGTCGCCCCCTCGCGACGCCGGCAGAACGCGGCAAAGTCGTGGAGCCCGACCAGGCCTGTGGCGGCCTGGTGCAGGGTGGCGACGTCGATCCCGCCCCGGACCCGGGCCACCATGGCACGGTGGAGCGGGTCGACGGGGCCATCGGCGAGCCGGTAGGTGTAGCGGCGCCACAGGGCGGAGAATCGGGCGTCGAAGCCCTCGGGCGCTTGAGTCACGTGACGGACGACGACGTCCCGGGGCAGGACACGGTCGAGGCGACGGGCGAGCTCGAGGGCAAGGTCGGCGGCGGGGAGGTCGACGTGGGCCACCTGCCCGCGGGCGTGGACGCCGGCGTCCGTGCGTCCCGCCACCGTGAGCTCGACGGGCTCCGGGAGCCGCAGGACGCGGGCGATCCACGTCTCGAGTTCGCCCTGGACTGTCCGCAGCCCTGCCTGGGTGGCCCAGCCGTGGAAGTCCGTCCCGTCGTAGGACAGGTCCAGCCGGTAGCGCGTCGTCACACCGGCATCCCCCGCTTCGGGTCCCAGTCGGGGCGGTGCCGCCGGTAGAGAAGGTCGTGGGTGCTGATCGGTTGCGTCTCGTCGTGCTGCGTCTCGTCGTGCTGCGTCTCATCGTGCTGCGTCTCATCGTGCTGAGCCTCGTGGGCCTGCCCCTCCTCGGGCAGCACCGCGGTGGCGCGGCGCCGGAAGGTCAGGTCCCTGACCACGCGGCCGGCGGCCAGGCCGCGGGCCTCGTACTTCGTGACGGGGCGGTCCTCGAACCGGGGCGCCCAGCCCTCGGAGACGTTCTCGAACGAGGGGTGGGCGTCGAGCACCTCGCGCATCCAGGTGGCGTACCCCTCCCAGTCGGTGGCGAGGCGCCACAGGCCCCCGACTGCCAGCCGCGACGCGACGACGTCCGCGAAGGCGCGGTTGACGAGCCGCCGCTTGTGGTGGCGGACCTTGTGCCAGGGGTCTGGGAAGAACGTCCAGAGCTCGGCCACCGCGCCTGGGCTGAACAGGTACTCCAGTCCTTCAGCACCGTTTGCGACGACGAGGCGGACGTTGGTGAGCCCGGCCCGCGCGATGCGCGACAGGGTCGAGGCGACGGCAGGGGCGAAGACCTCGAACGCGACCACGTTGGCCTCGGGGTGGGATCCGGCGAGTGTCACGAGCGCCTCTCCGTTGCCGCACCCGATCTCGACGATCAGCGGGGCGCTGCGCCCGAACACGGCGTCCCAATCGACCCGCGCGCGGGGGCTCACGGAGGTGGAGAGTTCGCGGGAAGGGACCCGAACGACCCAGGCGTCCGCGTGCGCGTCCCACGCCCGGGCCTGGCTCGGATTCATGCGGGCGGACCGGCGCACGTAGGAAACCACCTCGCGGTGGGCTCGCTCGGACATGGGCGACAGCCTAGCGGCGCGTGGTCCGGGGAGTGCCCGTGGGGACCCTGATGCGACGGTCTGAACCGTGTGGTTGAGTGGGCACGACCAACCGCGGGAAGGACCCCCATGCGAACCCTGCTCAACATCATCTGGCTGCTCACGGGTGGGCTCTGGCTCGCCCTTGGCTACTACCTCTTCGGCCTGCTGGCCTGCCTGCTCATTGTGACCATCCCGGCCGGCATCGCTTCCTTCCGCATGGCGAACTACGCGCTGTGGCCGTTCGGCAAGGCGGTGGTGGAGAGGCCCGGCGCGGGCGCCGGGTCTGCGTTCATGAACGTCATCTGGTTCGTCGTCGCGGGCCTGTGGCTTGCCATCGAACACGTGGTGACGGCCGCCGCGCAGGCCGTGACCATCATCGGCATCCCCCTGGCGATCGCGAACCTCAAGATGATCCCGGTCACGTGCTTCCCCTTCGGCAAGGAGATCGTCGACAGTGACGCGCTTCCTCCCAACGCGCGCACCCTGTTGAGCATGTGATGTTGCCAGCTGCCACCTGAGACCGGGGCGAGGAGCGCCTTGCCCCGGTCCCGGGCTGCCTGTTCGTGATCGATGGTCACCTCCTCGGCCGTGCCGTCAGACACCCGTGCCCGGCGCCCCGACTCCAGGTCTCGGATCGGGTGCGCCGGGCACGGGCGTCCGGTCAGTCCTTCTTGAACTTGTCGACGAGGTTGCCGGGCAGCAGTTCGTAGCCGTGGAACTCCCGGCTGAACGTTCCCGAGCCGTGACCGATCCCGCGAAGGTCGATCGCGTAGCGCGCCAACTCCAACTGCGGGACGAGCGCCCGGATGATCGCCTTGCGGTTCTCGGAATCGGAGCCGAGCATCTGCCCGCGGCGTCCGGACAGGTCCGTCATCACCGCCCCCATGTACTCCTCGCCGACCGTGATGGTCACAAGGTCGATCGGTTCGAGCAGCGCCACCCGCTTGGGGTCGGACGCCGCCTCCTTCAGTCCGGCGGCGCCGGCGAGCTGGAAGGCCATGTCGGAGGAGTCCACCGAGTGGGCCTTGCCGTCGAACAACGTGACGCGGACGTCGACCATCGGGAAGCCCGCGATGACGCCCTTCTCCAGTTGGGCCTTGACGCCCTTCTCGACCGACGGGATGAACTGGCGTGGGACAGCGCCGCCGACGACCTTGTCCACGAACTCGAAGCCGCCGCCGCGGGGGAGCGGTTCGACCTCGATCTGGCAGACGGCGTACTGGCCATGTCCGCCCGACTGCTTGACGTGACGGCCCGTCGCGGTGGCCTTGTCGACGAACGTCTCCCGGAGCGCGATCTTGACTTCCTCCTGCTCCACGTTCACGCCGTAGCGGTCCCGGAGGCGGTTGAGGAGGAGGTCGGCATGCGCGACGCCGGTCGTCCAGAGCACGAGTTGATCCGCGGCTCCGCGCGCCAACCGGACGGTGGTGTCCTCCACGGCGAGCCGCTGGAGAGCGCCCGAGAGCTTGTCTTCGTCGTTGCGCGTCGCGGCCTTGATGGCGAGCGGCAGCAGCGGTTCGGGCATCACCCAGTTTGCGACGACGACGGGCTCGTCCTTCGTGGAGAGCGTGTCGCCGGTCTCGGCCGTGGCGAGCTTGGGCAGCATGACGATCTCGCCGGCGATGGCGGACACCTTCGGCTTGAGTTCGGTACCGACGGCGTGCTGGATCTGTCCGATGCGCTCATCGTTGTCGTGGTCCGGATGAGCCACATCCTCCTTGCCGAGGAAGTGGGAGCGGTGCCCGGAGACGTGGACGACGTCGTCGGTGCGGAGGGTGCCCGAGAAGATCCGGACCATCGAGAGGCGTCCGGCGAACGGGTCAGTGGTGGTGCGGATGACCTGGGCGCACAGGGGGGCGTTCTGGTCCGAGGGGGCGGGGCCCGCCTCGCTGCCGTTGAGACGGACCATGGCCGGGTTCGGGTGCATGCTCGGCGTGGGGAGACCGTGCTCGACGAGGGCCAGCAGCTCCTCGATGCCCACGCCACTGGTCGCCACGACCGGCACGACGGGGTAGAGGTTGCCGGTGGCGACCGCCTTCATCAGGTCGTCCAGCAGGTAATCGGCGTCGATGTCCTCGCCCTCAAGGTAGCGGTCCATGAGCGAGTCGTCCTCGGCCTCCTGGATGATGCCCTCGATGAGCGGGCCCCGGTGCGTCTCGACGACGTCGATGTCGGGCGAAACGGTCGAGACCGTGGCTTCGCCGCCGGCGTAGTCGTGCTGGGTGAGCGTGATCAGGCCCACGGTTCCTGTGATGCCGCTGCCCGAACCCACGGGAACGTGGGTCGGCAGGACGCCGTCGCCGAAGCGCTCCTTGAGGTTGTCGATCACGGTGTCGAAGTCGGTGTGGGCGGCGTCCATCTTCGTCAGCGCGATCACGCGCGGGAGGCGTGCGTCAGTGCACTCGTCCCAGAGGGCCTGGGCAGCGCCGTCGACCCCGTCGGACGCGGAGACCACGAACACGGCAGCGTCGGCGGCCCGGATGCCGGCGCGCAATTCGCCGACGAAATCGGGGTGTCCCGGTGCGTCGAGCAGGTTCACCTGCTTGGCGCCGGTCACCAGGGACGCCAGATAGAGCTGCGAGAGCCGCTCGGCGTCATCCTTCTCGCCACGGTAGCCCGCGACGCGCGCGCGCAGGAGCTGCTCGAACAACGAGGTCTTCCCGGACCCCGCGTTTCCGATCAGCACCACGTTACGTACATCGTCGGGACTGTTCACCTGAACCTGTGCGTTGTTCACCTTCGAACTCATGGGGACTACCTTGCCACGCGATGCCGACATCACAGCGCCGTTCAGGACTTTGGACGGCGAGGTCGTCCGGCCGCCTGTTTTGACCGCCTGCCCGGGCCACGGTAATCTAAGCCGCTGTTGCGTTCGGCTGTGCCCTCCACCCCAGGGCTGCTGCGCGATGGAGTAGTCCGCTCACTCATGGAAGATGGTCAACGACCGTGCCTACCTACAGCCCCAAGCCTGGCGACATCACCAGGGTCTGGCATGTCATCGATGCCGACGACATCGTTCTTGGTCGTCTCGCCGTGACCGCTGCGACGCTCCTGCGTGGCAAGCACAAGCCGACCTACGCACCCCACGTGGACACCGGGGACTTCGTCGTCGTTGTGAACGCCTCCAAGATCGCGCTCACCGGCAACAAGGCAGATGCCAAGATGGCGTACCGCCACAGTGGGCGCCCGGGCGGCCTCAAGGCGGTGCCGTACGGCGAACTCCTCAAGAAGGATCCCCGCCAGGCCGTGGAGCGCGCCGTGTGGGGCATGCTGCCGAAGAACAGGCTGAGCCGGCAGCAGATCAAGAAGCTCAAGGTCTACGGCGGCCCGGAGCACCCACACGCCGCCCAGCAGCCCCAGCCCTTCCAGATTGTCCAGATCGCCCAGTGAGCCTGGACCGTCCAGTGAGCACAGCACAGCAAGGAACCACCGTGACTGACACCGCCACCGAAACCGTCGCAGACGAGGCCATCGCCTCCTTTGTGGACGAGCAGGACCGCGAGATCGCCTACCGTTCCGAGGCGGTGCCGTCGTCGGCGACGCCCGGTGCGCGCCCCGCCATCATTTCCGCCAGTGCCGCCACCGGTCGCCGCAAGGAGGCCATCGCTCGGGTACGGCTGGTGCCGGGAACCGGGCAGTGGTTGATCAACGGTCGCACGCTTGAGGAGTACTTCCCGAACAAGCTCCACCAGCAGACGGTCAACGAGCCTTTCGAGACCGCCGCCGTCTCGGGGAGCTATGACGTGACCGCCAAGATCGTGGGCGGCGGCGTCACCGGTCAGGCCGGCGCCCTGCGGCTGGGGATCGCGCGGGCCCTCAACGCGGTTGACCCCGAGGCCAGCCGCCCTGCGTTGAAGAAGGCGGGCCTGCTGACCCGCGACGCCCGGGTCAAGGAACGCAAGAAGGCCGGCCTCAAGAAGGCGCGCAAGGCTCCGCAGTACAGCAAGCGCTGACCCCCGAACCTCACCTCGAAGGCCACCACACGGTGGCCTTCGTTGTGTGGGGGACAGGTGACGCAGCCCCGATCGTCCGTCCCGATCAACTCACGTCATTGATGAAGGTGGCCACGCACGTGTCCCAGACGAATCGCCCGCGCGGCATCCCCCGGGTGATCGGTGTGATCTCGGCCGTGCTCACGTTCGCGTTCGTGGGCGTGAGCAGCACGATCGCCCTGCGCCCGGAGTTCCAGTTCGAGTCGCAGTTCCCCGCCCTGCTGCCCTTCTTCATCTGGTCTGCGGCGGCGGGGGTGGGTCACCTGGCCAACGTCGCCCGCCGGATCGTCGGCCCCTGGCGGGCCTCGTGGGGGCCCGCCTCGCTCGCGCCCTACGGACTGCTGATGCTGACCAAGGCCGCGGCGCCCCACCTGGTGTTGCCCTGGTGGCTCGCCCTCGTGGCTGCCGGCGTGGCCGCCGTGCCGTTCCTGGTCGCCTCCCTGCGGACGCCCCACGTGGTGGCGTTTCGTCCCTCGCGGGCGGTGACCACGGCCAGCGTGCGGGGGACATTCCTGGTGGCGGTGTCGCTCATGGTGATGGCCTACAGCGTCGCCGGGCCGGTCATCGCCGGGGCAGCGCTCTCGGTCCTGCTGACCGTGGCACTCGCGCTCACCGGGCTCGCCCCGCACGGGCTCGCGCACGCCTCCGTCACCTGGCGCCTGCGCCACTGGGTGGCGCTCTCCTGGGGGTCGCTGGTGATCTGGGGTTCGGTCCTGCTGCACGCCCTGACCACGGTGTTCGCGCCGTGGTGGGCGGTGTTCGCCGCGGTCGTCCTGGCCGGTGTCCCGCTCGTGCTGGTCAGCCGGACGGACGCTCCGGCGGTGTCCGGCGCGTAAGGCGTCCGGGCCCGGTCAGATCCTGCGGATGCGCACCCAGTCGATGTCGTGGTCGGCGTCCTTGCGCAGGATGGCAGTCGCCCGTCCGCGTGTCGGCAGGATGTTGGCCCTCAGGTTGGGCCCGTTGATCGTGTCCCAGATGATTCCGGCCTGCAGTTCCGCCTCCTCGGGGGAGAGTGCCACGTACTTCGCGAAGTAGGAGCGTGGGTCGCGGAATGCGGTCTCACGCAGGTGCAGGAAGCGTTCGATGTACCAGCGACGCAGGTCGCATTCGTCCGCGTCGACGTACACAGTGAAATCGAAGAAATCGCTCACCGCCAGCGCCATCGCCTGGCCGCGGCGGCTGCGAGCCGGCTGGAGCACGTTGAGTCCCTCCACGATGAGAATGTCGGGGCTGCGGACGACCGCCCGCTCACCCGGCACGATGTCGTAGATCAGGTGGCTGTAGACCGGGGCGACCACTTCGTCCGCACCCGACTTCACGTCCATCACGAACCGTAGGAGGGCCTGCCGGTCGTAGCTCTCGGGGAAGCCCTTCCGGTGCAGGATGCCCCGCTCCAGCAGGACGTGGTTGGGGTAGAGGAACCCGTCGGTGGTGACGAGGTCGACGCGCGGGTGACCCGGCCCCCGGGCGAGGATTTCCCGGAGCAGGCGGGACGTCGTGGACTTGCCCACCGCCACAGATCCGGCGACGCCGATGACGAACGGCGTCCGGCGCTCCTCCAGGTGCAGGAACTCGTGCGTGTTGCTGAAGAGGTGCGCGGTGTGGTCGATGTAGAGGTTCACAAGTTCGGTGAGCGGAAGGTAGACGGCCCGCACCTGCGCGATGTCGATCGTGTCCTGGCTCGATCGGATCCTCGCGAGCATCTCTTCGGTGATCTGCACCGGCATGGCGTCGGAGAGGTCCGACCACACGGTCCGGTCCCGGGTGATGTAGGGGCCGTACTCGTCGAGCTCACTGTCGTCGGCCATGGACCCATCCTGCCGCCTCACAGGCTGATCCCGCACCCCTGGGGCCAAAGGCGGCGGCGCTAGGCTGGGCACCATGGCGGACGGCCGGACGCGCGGGGGTGGCTCGTGATCATCGGGATCGGCGTCGACGTGTGCCCGGTGGCACGGATGTCAGCCGCCGCGGCGCGGCCGGGATTCCTGGACAAGGTCTTCGCCTCCGGGGAGCGGGATGCGTCGGCGCACACCCTGGCCGGGCGCTTCGCCGCCAAGGAGGCGCTCGCGAAGGCACTCGGTGCCCCCCTCGGGCTCAGGTGGCACGACTGCGAGGTCAGGCGGGCCCAGGACGGTGCCCCCCTGTTCGTGTGCACCGGCACGGTCGCCCAACGTATGCGCGAACTCGGCGTCGTCCGCGCCCACCTCTCGGTCAGCCACGACGCCGGGCTGGCTGTCGCCATGGTCGTTTGTGAGGGCTGAGGAGGGACCCGTGTACGAGGTGTTTCCGGTCGCGACCGTTCGCGCCGCTGAGGAAGCCGAGATCGCGCGCCTGGGCGGGGACGCCCTCATGCAGCGCGCCGCGTCCGGGCTCGCGGCGGTGCTCGTCGAGGAACTGCGCGCCCGCCGGGGGAGGTTGCGGGGTGCGCGCGTGTTGCTCGCGGTCGGCACGGGCAACAACGGAGGCGACGCCCTGTGGGCCGCCGTGCGCCTGCTACGTCGCGGCGTCCGGGCCTGGGCCTGGCGGACGGGTTCGACCGTGCACCCCGCGGGGTGGGAGGCGTTCCGCGCCGCCGGCGGCCAGGAGGTGGACGCGGTTGGGGCGGCCGGGATGCTCGCCGACGTCGACCTTGTCGTGGACGGGGTGCTCGGGATCGGCGGGAAGGGCGGCCTCCGGGGGTTGGTGGCGACGTTCGCGGATGCCTGCCGCGACACCCGTGTCGGGGTCGTGGCCGTCGACCTCCCGTCGGGTCTGGAGGCTGACCGCGGGATCGTGGGCGAAGCGTTCACTGCGGACGTGACGGTGACGTTCGCGGGACACAAGGCGTGTCACGTCCTCGCGCCGGCGCGTGCCCGCTGCGGGGCGCTCCACGTCGTGGACATCGGTCTCGGGTTGGCCGACGGCGATTTCACCGCGTGGGAGCGTGCCGACCTGGCGGCCCACTGGCCGTTCCCGGACGCGTCGTCGGACAAGTACCGACGCGGCGTGGTCGGCGTGCATGCAGGCTCGGCCACCTATCCGGGCGCGGCCGTGCTGGCGGCGACGGGAGCGGTGTACGCCGGGGCTGGCATGGTCCGCTCCCTGGGGGAGGCCGCGGGTGCCGTCGTGGCCGCCCTGCCCAACGTCGTGACCGCGCCCGGACAGGTACAGGCCCACGTGGTCGGCTCGGGCTGGGGGGCGCGCGCGGACGGCCCGCGCCGGCTGGCAGCCGTCCTCGCCGACGGGCTCCCCGCCGTGGTGGACGCCGACGCGATCGGCATGCTCCCCGGCGGCCGCGTCGGGAGCCACGTGCTGCTGACGCCCCACGCGGGCGAGCTGGCTCGGCTGCTCGGTGTCGAACGGGGCGTCGTCGAGGCTGACCCGGTGGGGGCGGCGCGCAGGGCGTCCGGGGTGACGGGAGCGGTCGTCCTGCTCAAGGGTGCGTCCCAGTGCGTGGCCGAGCCGTCCGGTCGGGCGACCCTGGCGGTGCCCGGGCCAGCGTGGACGGCCCAAGCCGGGTCCGGCGACGTGCTCGCCGGCATGTGCGGGGCTCTTCTGGCGGCGGGACTCGCCCCGCGCGAGGCGGCGCTCGCAGCGGCCTCCGCGCAGGCCCTGGCCGCGGCGAGACACCCTGGCCCTCGGCCGCCGCAGGACCTCGCCCGGTTGCTGCCCGGCCTCGTGGCTGCCCTCGCCGGCGCGGATTCGTGAGCCCCGAGGGCCGCTGATAGACTCCTGCGAGTTTCAACCAGCGCAAGGGTGACCATGTCGAGTGACGACCACAATGGCCGGGACCGACTCAACGGGGAGTCGCCCTCCACCGAAACCGCAGCATCGCTCCCCGCGGGGCGGGCGCGGACGCCGCGGCGTCCCCTGGCGGAGGCGGTCCTTGCTGACGGGCGGACCCTGAGCCTGCGCGAGGCCACTCCGGGTGATGCAGGTTCGATCGTCGGCATCCTCCACGGCGCCTTCCGGGCGCGCCCGCAGGTGGGCGCCCCACCCCAAGCCCTGGCGGAGACCCCCGCGAGCGTGATCGCGGCACTGGGCCGCGGGCTCGGGTACGTCGCAGAACTCGACGGCGCCGCGGTCGGGTGCCTGCTGGTCACGCGCGTCGACGGGACGCCCAGGCTCGGGCGGGTCTCCGTATCCCCCGGACACCGGCGCCTCGGCATCGCCAGCTTCGCCGTGCGGTCGGTCCTGCAGTCGCTGGCGATCGGCGGCGAGACCCGCGTCAGCCTGCTGTGCCGCCGCGAGTTCCCGCAGACCCTCGCCTGGTGGGAGCGGCACGGGTTCGAGGTCATCGGCGAGGAGGGTGACTGCTGGGTCATGGCCCGGGACCTCCCCGTGGCAGTCCGGGTCCCGGACGCCGACGCGATGCGCGCACTCGGCCGTCGCATCGCGGGGCTGGTGCGGCCCGGGGACCTGATCATCGCCTCCGGCGAACTCGGAGCGGGCAAGACCACGTTCACCCAGGGGCTCGGCGCAGGACTCGGGGTCGCCCGCCCCATCGTCTCGCCGACCTTCGTGCTGGCGCGGATCCACCCCTCGGTCGGCAGCGGTCCTGCTCTGGTGCACGTCGACGCGTACCGCCTGGGGAGCGCGGCCGAGCTCGAGGACCTCGACCTGGACGCCACCATGGACGACTCGGTCACGCTCGTCGAGTGGGGGGCCGGTGTGGCCGAGGAACTGGCGGACGCGCGGCTCGAGATCGACATCAGGACCGGGGTCGACCCCGCCGACCAGACCCGCTGGGTGTTTCTCGTGGGCGTCGGTCCGCGGTGGGACCGCGCGACGATCTCCGCGGCCGTCCACGACCCTCGGCACGAGGGGGAGGCGCCGGAATGATCGTGCTGGGAGTGGACACCTCGGCGGACGTCTGCGCGGGCGTCGCTGTGGACGGCCGCGTCGCGGCGTCCGGGGTCGTGGCGGACAAGCGCGCGCACGCCGAGCAGCTCGTGCCGTTGATCACTCGCGTGCTCGGTGACGCCGGGGTCGCGTTGGGTGACGTCGGCGCCTTCGTCGTCGGGGTCGGGCCCGGCCCCTTCACGGGGCTGCGGATCGGGGTCGTCACGGCCGCGACCCTGGCCGAAGTACTCGGGGTCGGAGTCCGCGGAGTCTGCAGCCTGGACGTCGTGGCGGCACACTGGGCCCTCACCGGCGCGCCGGCGGAGTTCGTGGTCGTGTCGGACGCCCGTCGGCGCGAGGTCTACTGGGCGCGGTACGACAGCGTGGGGACCCGGCTGGCAGGGCCCTTCGTGACCGCGCCCGCCCTGGTCCCCGACCTTCCGCTGGCTGGTCCGGGGGCCGTTCTGGTCGGTGAGGCGTCCGGTCCCGGCGTGCTCGACGCCGGCGTCCTGGCTGCCCATGGCCTCTCGCTGCCCGACGCCGGGCTCGAGCCCCTCTACCTGCGGCGTCCCGACGCCGAGATCCCGACGAGACGCAAGTCCGTGCTCGTCCAGCCCAAGCTTGCGACGGGAAGGAAACCATGATCATCACGCGTGCCGCCCAGACGGACCTGCCCGCCATCGTCGGGCTCGAGCGCGAGGGGTTCGACCACGCGAGCTGGAGCGAGGACGCCTGGCGCGACGAGATCACGAGCACAGACCGGCACGTGCTGGTCTGCCGCGACCACGACGACGGGGTCATCGGCGTCGCCACCTTCCAGACGGTCGCTGATGTCGCCGACCTGCACCGCGTCGTCGTCCGGGCCGACCAGCGCAGCCGCGGCGTGGGGCGGACGCTGGTGTACGCCGGATTCGAGTGGGCCGAGGCCATGGGGGCCGACGAGATGATGCTCGAGGTCGAGTACGACAACGTCGCGGCACGGACGCTCTACGCCCGGCTCGGCTTCACTCCGGTGTCGCGCCGCGACGACTACTACGGCGCCGGACGCCACGCGCTCGTGCTGAGCCGTCCGCTGAGGGCCCACATGCTGGAGGGGGCGCCCGCATGAGCGAGCCCCTGGTCATCGGGATCGAGTCCTCGTGTGACGAGACCGGGGTCGCCCTCGTGCGCGGCACGCAGCTCCTCGCCAACGAGGTCGCGTCCTCGGTGGCCGAGCACGTGCGCTTCGGCGGGGTCGTCCCCGAGGTGGCCTCGCGCGCCCATCTGCAGGCCATGGTGCCCACGCTCCGGCGGGCGGCGGCGAAAGCCGACGTCGACCTCCGCGACGTCGATGGCATTGCCGTGACCGCTGGCCCGGGCCTCATGGGTGCCCTCGTCGTCGGGCTGGCCGCGGCCAAGGCGCTCGCCCTCGCGCTGGACAAGCCCCTGTACGGCCTGAACCACCTGGTGGGGCACGTGGCGGTCGACCTGCTCGACCACGGACCCCTGCCCCCGCGTTTTGGGGCGCTGCTCGTCTCGGGGGGGCACACCTCGCTCCTCGTGATCGACGACATCGCCACCGGCATCACCGAGGTGGGCTCCACGATCGACGACGCGGCCGGGGAGGCCTACGACAAGGTCGCCCGCCTCCTGGGCATGGGCTATCCCGGGGGGCCCGTCATGGACGCGGCCGCCCAGCACGGCAACCCGGACGCGATCCGGTTCCCGCGCGGCCTCACCGCTCCCCGCGACCTCGAGCGGCACCGGTTCGACTTCTCGTTCTCCGGGCTCAAAACGGCGGTCTCCCGCTGGGTCGAGACCCGTCAGGCCGACGGCGTCCCGTTCGACGTCGCCGACGTCGCAGCGTCCTTCCAGGAGGCTGTCGCCGACGTGCTCACCGCCAAGGCCATGGACCTCTGCGACCACCACGGCCTCGACACGCTCGTCCTCGGCGGCGGCGTGGCCGCCAACTCGCGGTTGCGCTCGCTCCTGGAGGAGCGGGCGGGCGCCCACGGCGTCCACGTGCGGCGGCCGCGACCCGGGCTGTGCACCGACAACGGCGCCATGATCGCGGCGCTCGGCGTCGAGGTGGTCCGTCGGGGGCTCCCGCCCTCCTCGCTCGACCTCGGGGCCGACCCGGGACTGCCCATCTCGACCGTTCTCGTGTGATGCCGCCCGTCTCCACGCTCCGGGTGCGTGCGAACCTCCTCCTGTTGGCCTGTGCGGCCATCTGGGGTTTCGCGTTCGTCGCCCAGCGACTGGGAGCGCACGTGGGCGCCTTCACGTTCAACTCCACGCGCTTCTTCATCGGTGCGGTCTCCCTTCTTCCCATCATCTGGGTGCTCGACCGGCGCGCCGGGCGTGACGCCGGGGAGCGGCTGGGAGCGTGGCGGTCGGTCGTGGTGCCGGGCCTGATCTGCGGCGGGTTGCTCTTCGGGGGGTCGACGCTCCAGCAGATCGGCGTCGAGACCACGACGGCGGGCAACGCGGCGTTCGTGACGAGCCTGTACGTGGTCATGGTTCCCCTGCTGGGCATCGCCTTCGGCCACCGGACCGGGCTGTTGACCTGGGCCGGGGTGGGCCTGGCCGTGCCGGGGCTGTACCTGCTCACGGTGGCCGACACGCTGGCGTCCGTGAACACCGGCGACGTCCTGTGCCTCATCGGGACGGTCTTCTGGACCGGTCACATCCTTGCGATCGGCCACTTCGCCCGCCGCCTCGACGTGCTGAGGCTGTCGGTTGCGCAGTTCGTCGCCAACTCCGCCTACGCGGCCGTCGCCGCATTGCTGTTCGAACAGGCTCCGTTCGCAGGTGTCCCGGACGCGCTGGGCCCGATCCTGTACGCGGGGATCATGGCCGTAGGGGTGGCCTACACGCTCCAGGTCGTCGGGCAGCGGCACGCGCGGTCATCGCATGCCGCGATGATCCTGTCGCTGGAGGCCATGTTCGGCGCGATCGGCGGCGCGGTGTTGCTGGGCGAGACGATGGGCGTCCGTGGGCTCGTCGGTGCCGGGCTCATGATGGCCGGGATCGTGCTCTCCCAGGTGCCTGCCCCGGGGACGCCCGAAGGCGATCTCGCGCCCGTCCCCGAGCCGCCGTCGACGGCGCTGCGCGCGGACTGATGGCCTACACCCCCA
>CAZZGU010000003.1:21206-31428 GCA_964653755.1 uncultured Nigerium sp.
TCGGGACGCTCGCCTACGTCGTCCGCGACGGGCGGGTGCTCATGGTCCACCGCACCGCGCGGGCCGGCGACGCGCACCTGGGCAAGTTCAACGGGCTGGGCGGCAAGCTCGAGCGCGACGAGGACGTCGTGGCCGGGTTGCGTCGCGAACTGCGCGAGGAGGCCTCGCTGGAGGTCACGTCCCTGAGGTTGCGGGGGACCATTTCCTGGCCGGGGTTCGGCCCGGGCGGTGAGGACTGGCTCGGGTTCGTCTTCATCGTCGACGGCTTCACCGGGGACGTGCCCGAACGCAACGCCGAGGGGGAGCTGTCCTGGGTGCCCCAGGGTGACCTCCTTTCCCTGCCCTTGTGGGAGGGTGATCGGACGTGGCTGCCGCTCGTGTTCGACGCCAGCGTCGGGCAGTTCCACGGGGTCATGCCCTACGTCGGCGGACGACCTGCGGGATGGTCCGTCTCGGTGCTCAAGACCTGACGGCCCGCGTCCCCGATGGACCCTGTCGGGGCGGCGAGACCGTCGGGGACCGCTGGATCCGGCGCCTATGATGGCCGCGAGACCCCCTGCCGGACCCGTCCTGTCCGACACCGGCATCGGGCCGAGGAGAATTCGACCTCCTCGGTGGGTTCGAGACGATGCGTCGCCCACCCGGGGAACGAGGAACGGACAGCATGACAGTCAAGTACCCGGGGATCCCCAGCGTCATCAACGGCAACGGTGCCGTGGCCCACGTGATGCAGCATGTCTGTGGTGGCGTGATCGGCTACCCCATCACCCCGTCCACCGAAATCGCGGAGCTCTACGAGGCCGCACGGGCGGCAGGCGGCGTGAACGTGTGGGGGCGTCACCCCTTCTTCTTCGAGCCCGAGGGCGAGCATTCGGCGCAGTCGGGCGCCCTGGGGGCGTCGCTGGCCGGCGGCAACTTCGTGTCCAACGCGTCGTCCTCCCAGGGCATCCTTTACGCGATGGAATCCCACTTCGTCACCGTCGGCAAGAAGGTGGGCGGCTTCGTCCTGCAGGTGGCGGCGCGTGTGGTCAGCAAGCACTCCCTCAATGTCATGGCCGGCCACGACGACGTGTATGCTCTGCTGCCCTCGGGCTACACCGTCCTGTTCGGCGCGAACCCCCAGGAGGCCGCGGATCTCGCCGCGATCTCCTACCGCACGTCAGCGCTGAGCCTCATCCCCGTCGCCAACGCGATGGACGGATTCTCCACCTCGCACATGATGAGTGAGGCGTTCCTGCCGGAGCCCGCCCTGCTGCGGGAGTACCTGGGCGACCCGGCGGGGCGCATCCCGTGCCCCACCGTCGCCCAGGAAATGCTCTTCGGCGCCAAGGGCCGCGTCGCGCAGTTGTCCGCCTGGCTGGAGCGTCACCGCTCCGCGTTCATGCCGGAGTCGCTGGCGGCGGTTCGAGAGTACCTCGCGGGCCATGCTGCCGAGATTGAGCCGGACCAGGAGGGGGCCGGCGTCGAGGCCACCGCGCAGTGGATTCCGGACGCCTTGCGCGCGCCCTGGCGCCGCCAGTGGGTCAACGCCTTCGAGAAGGGCACCCGCCCGTTGGTGCCCGCCTTCGTGGACCCCGCCAACCCGGGACTGACCGGGCCTGTCCAGAACCAGCCCGACTTCCAGGCGGGCGCGGTGGACCATCGCACGCACTTCGCCTCCGCCGTCCCGGGCCTGGTCCGGCGGTCGATGGACGAGTACGCCGAGCTCACCGGACGGCGCTACGCGCCCGTCATGACCTATGACTGCGAGGACGCCGAGGTCGTCATGGTGGCGCTCGGCTCGGTCACCGACGACGTGCGAGCGGTGCTGCCGTACCTGCGGACCCAGGGCATCCGGGCGGGGCTCGTCTCGATCAAGTGCCTCCAGCCGTTCCCCGAGGCCGAGCTGGTGGCCGCGCTCCAGGGAAAGCGCGCCGCCCTGGTGCTCGAGCGCTCCGACCAGATGGCGCTCACGCAACTCGTCACCGCGGCGGTCCTCAAGGGTATCCAGAACGCCGACCGAATCCGTTACCCGGGCATCCCCGAGCTGGCCGCGCCCGGGCCGGACCTCTCCAGCGCGATCTTCGGTCTCGGTGGGCACGACCTTCAGCCCCGGCACCTCGTGGCCGCCTTCCGGGCGCTCGACGCCCAGCAGGTCCCGCCGCTGGTGTACCTGGGCTCCCAATTCTTCGCGCGGGACCCGGAGCCTGAGCTCGCCGCGCTGCAAGAGAGGCTGCGCGAGGCCTACCCGGAGACGGAGACGATGGCCCTGGAGACGGGGCCGAACCCGCGGCTGCTGCCCGACGAGGCGCTCCGGATCCGGTTCCACTCGGTGGGTGGTTACGGCACGATCGCGACCGGGAAGCTCCTCACCGACATCCTGGCCGGGGTACTCGGGATGTACTCCAAGTCGGCACCGAAGTACGGCTCGGAGAAGTCCGGGGCGGCCACCAACTACTACATCACCCTCAGCCCGGAGCCCGTGCTCGTCACGAACGCCGAGCTCGAGGACGTCGAGGTCGTCATCAGCCCCGACCACAAGGTCTTCGCCCACACCGACCCCCTGAAGGGCCTCGTGGAGGGTGGCACCTTCATGCTGCAATCCAGCCTCTCCCCCGACCAGGTGTGGCGCGAACTGCCGACCGCGGCCCGGCGGACGATCCGCGCGCGGAACATCCGCTTCCTCGTCATCGATGCCTTCGCCGTCGCCAAGAAGCACGCCCCCGACCCCGGACTCCAGACACGCATGATGGGCATTGCCTTCATCGGCGCGGTTGCCGCCCATGTCGACCGCGTGTCCTCGGGGGCCTCCCGTGACGAGATCATGACGAAGGTCCGCCAACAAATCGCCAAGAAGTTCGGTTCCAAGGGCGACGCGGTGGTCGACGCCAACATGGCCGTGGTCCTCGACGGGGCAGAGTCCGCCGTGCTCGTGGACGCCAACAGCCCTGCCCTGAGGTCGATCAGCGACTTCGCCGCGCCGCTTCCGCTGCGCACGGTGGCGTTGTCCGCGCAGATGGCTGACTGCGGGGCGTCGTGCGCGAGCGCCGGAGGGCTCTTCGACTTCAGCTACTACGACGTCATGACCGGGCGGCCCTTCCGCGAGGGCACGATCGGCGAGGCGCCCGTGCTCCCGGGGGCCGGCCTGTTCGTGCCCCCGGGTACGGCAGCGACGAAGGACAAGGGCCTCTTCCGCCGCCAGGTGCCCGTCTTCCAACCCGACCTGTGCACCGGCTGCATGGAGTGCGCCCTCGTCTGCCCAGACGCCGCGATCCCGAACGCCGCGTTCGAGCTGGACGACCTCCTCCGCACCGCCATCCGGGGCGCCGGCATCGCAGAGCCGCAGCGCGCCGCCGTCCTCGACCTCGTGCCCGACCTGGCCGGAGCGGTCCGCGCCCTCTACGTGGCCGACAAGTCGCGGCCAGGCCCCTTCGCCGACCTGGTCGCCCAGGCGGGCTCGAGCGTCCTGCCCGCCGGACTCCAGCCCGCCCTCGGCCAGGTGGTCGGTCGCCTGACGAGTTACCCGGTCGCCCGCACCCGGGCGTTCTTCGACGCGCTGGAGAAGCGCAAGGCCGGGAGCGGCGGGCTCTTCGCCGCCACCATCGACCCCTGGAAGTGCACCGGGTGCCTCGAGTGCGTCGAGATCTGCGGGCCCCACGCCCTCGTCGCGACAGAACAGGACGCCGAGGTCAGGACGCTGCTGGAGGATCGCTTCGAGTTCCTCACCCAGACCCCCAACACGCCCGATCGGTTCAGCGCGGCAGCCCTGGGCGAGGGGGGCGACCTCAAGCGCATGCTGCTCGACCGTGACAACTACTACGCCTCGACCGGCGGCCACGGTGGCTGCCGCGGCTGCGGCGAGGTCACCGCCATCCGCCTGGTCGTCGCCAGCAGCCACGCGCTCGGCGCGCAACGCCGGAGCCGCCACCTCGCCGAGACCGCCCAGCTGGTTGATGCCCTGCAGGCCAAGATGGCGACCGTGGCCGATCCCGACCGGCGCTCCGGGATCGCGCAGACGCTGACCGCCCTGGAACGCTGGCTCTACCAGCTCGAAGGCGGTCCCACCGGCAAGGGCCTGTCGCACACGGTCATCGCGAACGCCACCGGCTGCTCGTCGGTGTACGCCTCCACGATGCCGTACAACCCCTACAACGACCCGTGGGTCAACAGCCTGTTCCAGGACGCCCAGCCGCTGGCGAAGGGCCTCTTCGAAGGAGTCTCCTCCCACGTCGCGGACGCCGTGCGCGCCCTGCGGCGGGCCAGGCTGGAATTGACGGACGCCTTCGACCCCGACCGGGACGGCCGAGCCCTGCGGACGCTTTCGTGGCCGCAGTTCACCGCCGACGAGATGGAGCTGCTGCCCACCTTCCTGACCATCGGCGGCGACGGTGCGACCTACGACATCGGTTTCGGGGCGCTGTCCCGCGTCCTGACGTCCGGCACGCCCATCAGGGTGCTCGTGCTCAACACGGGCGTCTACAGCAACACGGGCGGGCAGGCGTCCACGGCCAGCTACACCGCGCAGGACTCCGACCTCGCCCGCGCCGGGAAGGCCCACGAGGGCAAGGTCGAGTCGCGCAAGGAGCTCGGCGTGCTCGCGATGTTCCACCCGGGGGTGCTGGTCGTCTCGACGGCCACGGCGTTCCAGGCGCACTTCCTCAAGCACACGGTCGACTTCCTGACCTACCGCGGCCCGGCCGTCATGGACTGCTACACCCCATGCCAGGGCGAGCAGGGGATCGCCGACGAGCAGGCCGCCAACCGGGGCAGGCTCGCGGTGCGCTCACGCATGGCGCCCCTGTTCTTCCATGATCCCCGCAAGCAGGGAGGGATCTCCGAGCGGCTGACTCTCGACGGCAACCCCGACGTCGACGCACTCTGGGTGACCCACGACCTGCAGCACGTCGACGACTCCGGCCAGCTCGCCCTGCTCACGGTGCCGCTCACGCCGGCCGACTTCGCGATCGGCGAGGTACGGTTCGCCAAGCAGTTCCGGCCGCTCCGGCGCGATGAGGAATCCGCCGCCCTGCCGATCCACGAGTACGTGGAGCTGGACGCCGAGGACCGCGAGGGGCGCGTCCCCTTCCTCTACTCCACGGACGCCGACCTGCGGCTGGTCCGGGTGGTGTGTTCGCCGCAGATCGTCCACCTCGTCGAGGACCGCCGGGCCCACTGGGAACTCCTGCAGTTCCTTGCCGGTCAGCGGACCAGGCAGCTCACCTCCGCGCACACCGTGGCGCTGGAGCGGCTGCGGGCGGAGTTCGAGGACGCAACCCGGGCCCGCGAGTCGTCCCTGGACGAGATCGCCCGCGCGATGAGCGAGCTTGCCGCCACCGGTGGGCCTGCCACCGGGCCGGGCTTCGTCCCGCCGCCGCCCCTGGCGTCGGCGTCCGCGGCGTCCGTCGTCGGGGCGCGGGCCTTGAGCGCACCGCGGCAGGCCGCTGCAGCACTCGCCGAGGCAAGCACGGCCGTCGTCACCCTGCTGGAGAACGACCAGACGCTCTGCAGCGACTGCAAGACCTGCTACACCGAGATGCCGGAACTCTTCGAGTCTGCCACGTTCATCGAGAACGGGGTTTCCCGCCGGGTCGCCCGCATGATCCCCGGGGCGCTGGAGAGGCTCGAACTCACGCCGGCGAACCTGGCCCGCATCCGGAAGGTGATCGACAACTGCGACAGCGAGATCATCCGATGAGCACCGACCTCCAGCCCGACGCCCGGCCGTCCGCGGCCCTGCAGCGTTATCTCGCCGCTCAGGCGGCGCTCGAGGCGAGCCGCACCGCGATGGAGGAGTTGGCGCGCGACGCCGCGGTCAGCACCTTCGAGGCCCAACTGGCGGTCCTGCGCCGCCAACTGGCCTCCGACCCCCGCCAGTTCCGGGATCTGTTCATCGCGGACGGCATGGCGGTGGTGGCCGCGGAGTTCCAGCGCGGCGAACTCGGGGCGGACTTCACCCGACAGGTGTGGAACACCCTGGTGCGCGACGACGACGCCAGCCGCGTGGTGATGCGGTTCGTGTGGAACCTGCCGCTGCGGATGAAGCGGACGTTCATCCGAGCCCTGGACACCCACCTGCGCGATCGCTACCCGATGTTCGCGGGCTTGTCCGAGGGGTGGCCGGCCGCGAACAACATTCCGCCCTACATCCGCGACCCCGAGGTCCGCGGACGCGACTTCGGGCTCGTCAACCAGGGCTACCTGGGCTATCTCGCGCTGGGCTACAGCCAGCGCGAGATCGACCTGTTCGTCTGGCTGGAGGCCCTCCGCGACAAGCAGTGCGCCGACAGCCCCTGCGAACTCGGCGAACTTCTGGCCAACGGCACCCGCCGCGGCGGGTGCCCCGTCCAGATCCACATCCCGTCCCTGCTGGAACTGCTCGGTGAGGGCAAATTCGCCGAGGCGCTGGCGCTGCTCGAGTCCTGCAACCCACTCCCCAACGTCACCGGCCGCGTCTGCCCCCAGGAACTCCAGTGCCAGGGGGTGTGCAGCCACCAGCAGCGCCCCATCGAGATCGGGCAGCTCGAGTGGTTCCTGCCGCAGCGGGAGAAGCGCTTCACCCCGGAGCGGATCGCCCAGCGGTACGGCGGCCGTCCCGACCCCTGGCAGGCGGCGACCAAGCCGCCCATCGCCGTCGTCGGTTCCGGGCCGTCCGGTCTCATCAACGCCTTCCTGATGGCCGCCGACGGCTACCCGGTGACTGTCTTCGAGGCGTTCCACGAACTGGGCGGCGTCCTGCGTTACGGCATCCCGGAGTTCCGCCTGCCCAACGAGATCATTGACGACGTGGTCGCCAAGATCACGATGCTCGGCGGGCAGTTCGTCAGGAACTTCGTCGTGGGCAAGACCGCCACCCTCGACGACCTCCGTGCGGCGGGCTTCGCCAAGGTCTTCGTCGGCTCCGGCGCCGGTCTCCCGCAGTTCATGAACGTGCCCGGCGAGCATCTGCTCAACGTGATGAGCGCCAACGAGTTCCTGACCCGCGTCAACCTGATGCGCGGACTCTCCGAGGAGTACGAGACGCCTCTCCCGGAGACCAGGGGCAAGAAGGTGCTCGTCATCGGTGGCGGCAACACGGCGATGGACGCCGCGCGCACCGCCCATCGACTGGGCGGACACGTCACGATCGTCTACCGGCGTACCCAGGACGCCATGCCGGCCCGTGTCGAAGAACTGCACCACGCCCTCGAGGAGGGCGTCAGCCTCGTCACGCTCCGGGCCCCGAGCGAGTTCGTGGGCGACGACACCCACTTCGTGAAGGCGGCCGTCCTCGACGTCATGGAGCTCGGCGAGCCGGACGCTTCCGGCCGCCGGTCCCCGCGCCCGACAGGAGCACGCGAGACCGTGCCCGCCGATCTCGTCATCATGGCGCTCGGCAACGCGTCCAACCCCATCATCCGCGACAGCCAGCCGGACCTGGCCACCACCGATCGCGGAACCATCCAGGTGGGCGGGGTCTACGGGATGCCGTCGCAGAAGACCTCGAAGCCGGGCATCTACTCGGGTGGAGACGCCGCACGCGGCGGCTCCACCGCCATCCGGGCGGCCGGCGACGGCCAGGCCGCAGCGCGGCAGATCGCCAGCAGGCTGACAGCCATGAGTGGCGAGGAGGTGCGCGAACGCGTCGCATCGGCCCGCCGCTACACGCGCCTCGCCGCCGCCCGACCCCGGATCGTGGCGAAGACCCCCCTCGCGCCCGGCATCGTCGAGTTCGAGATCCACGCCCCGGTCATCGCTCGAGCGGCCAGGGCCGGCCAGTTCGTCCGCGTCCTCGGGTGGCCGAACGGCGAGCTCATCCCGTTGACGCTGGCCGACTGGGACGTCCGCGAGGGCACGATCACCCTCGTCATCCAGGGAATGGGGACGTCCACGGTCAAGATGAACCGGATGAGTGTGGGGGAGTCCTTCGAGGGCATCGCAGGGCCGCTGGGCCTGGCCTCGGAGGTCCACCGCTACGCCGACGACGAGACGGTGGTCTTCACCGCGGGCGGGGTCGGCCTGCCGCCGGTCTACCCGATCGCCCGCGAGCACCTGCGTCGCGGCAACCACGTCACCCTGGTCGCGGGCTTCCGAAGCGAGTCGCTGCTGTTCTGGGACGGTGAGGCCGCCCGCCTCGGGGCGTTGAAGAAGGCCTTCGGTGACCAGGTCGAGCTCGTGTTCACCAGCGACGACGGGTCGTTCGGTGTCCCCGGAATGGTGACCGGACCCCTGAAGGAGATGCTCGATGCCGACGTGGCGGGCACCTCGGCGCGACGTGTGGCCGAGGTCGTGACCATCGGACCGCCGCGCATGATGGAGGCCGTCTGCAACCTCACCCGCCCCTATGCGGTGAGGACCGTGGCCAGCCTCAACTCGATCATGGTCGATGCGACGGGCATGTGCGGGGCCTGCATGGTGCCGGTCACCGTGGACGGCAAGCTCGTCCGCAAGCACGCCTGCATCGATGGCCCCGAGATCGACGGACACGCGATCGACTGGGCGAAGTTCCTGCCGCGCTTCGGCCTGTTCCGCAAGCAGGAGTTGGCCAGCCGGGAGCGGGCCGGCCTGTAGGCGTCCGCTCAGGCAGCACGTCTGGGACGCGTGGCTCCGCCCACGGCGAAGGCGATCGACTGGACGAGGGCGAGGCCGGCCCCGGCGAGCAGCAGGGGGACGCCGACGTCATAGCCTGGCGGGCTGAAGCGCAGTGCGACGCTGGCGTCCGTCAGACCAGCCGGGAGTTCGAGTTCGACGAGCCCCTGCGCGTTTCGGCGCACGACCAGGGATTGGCCGCCCACGGACGCCTCGTACCCGGGCCACGCGAGCCGGGCGAACTGGACGGCCCCGGGCCGGGAACCCGTGTCGACGCGGAGGTGTTCGGTGGTGTTAGTGCCGATCGCCTCGGACACGCGAACGCCGGGCGTGACCGCGGCCAGGCGGGAGTCCGGCCACGCGACGTCACCCACCCGCTCGAACACGGTCACCCGGTCGGTGACCGCCGCGGTCAGCCAGCCAGTCGGGGCCGACCAGGCCGCAGCTTCGGGAACGAGGGCGTTCTGGACGACGACCGTCCGTGTCTTCAAGGCGTCCACGAGGCGCTCCACGCCCACGGCGGACCCGGCCGCCTCCCACAGGGCCGGGAAGGCGGCCGCGCAGGAGCTGCCGTTGTGGTTGAGGCACAGCGTCCGCGAGAACTCGTTGAACCCGATCCCCGTGTAGGAGGACGTGGACTCGACCCCGACGGCTGCAGGCACGCTCCCGAACATCAGCTCGGTCCAGGCGCCGGGCCGGTCGTCGGCGGGAACCCGGTCCTCGTGAGCCACCTGGACGAGGGGGTCCCGGTACCGGTCGGCGTACGCCTCAAGGCCGGCCCGCGTGGTCGGAAACCGCCAGCGGGCGA
Source organism: uncultured Nigerium sp. (assembly GCA_964653755.1). Classification (GTDB taxonomy): domain Bacteria; phylum Actinomycetota; class Actinomycetes; order Propionibacteriales; family Propionibacteriaceae; genus Propioniciclava. Next base: position 30,559 of record CAZZGU010000003.1, read on the forward strand.
CATCGGGGTTGGCGGGCACCCACCAGACCTGCAGGGCGAGGACGACGGCGGTGCCCCCCAGCAGGATCGCAGGCAGTGCCGTCGGACGCCGCACCGCCGTCCAGCTGATGCAGGCGACGAGCGCGGCCGCCACAAGCGTCGCGACTGCGTGACGTGCGGCGAGGTCCGGGCGCGCTGAGATGGCCAGCCATCCCCCTGCGAGCACCAGCGACAGCGAGACACCGAGTCGGACGCGCGGAGCGTCGGTACGTAGCCCGGCACTCACCGCCACGGCGAGGCCCACGGCCACGCACAGGAACACGTACTGCACCAGGCGGATCGGCCACCGGAACAGCCACAGGGAACTCGGCCCGAGCATCATCACCGAGAACAACATCCCGACGACCGCGACACCCGCGAGGTCGCGCGCGCGGTGGCGCAGCGGGGCGGCCGACAGCCAGGGCAGGAGCGGCACGAGGAACCACGCCGTGTAGGTCACGGGGAGTGAGCTCCCCTCCTGTCCCCAGACCCTCACGAACGGCAGCATGCTCGGGCTGCTCGTGGCGGCCAGCATGGTCAGGTCGGGCGCCAGATTGCCGTCGTTGGACAGCGCCGCCCCCTCGCCGCGCCACCCGACATCGGCGGTGAGGAACATGGGCAGGTAGGCCACACCCGCGGTCGTCCCCACGCACGCCCCCACGATGAACAGGCGCAGCAGCCCGGAACGGTTCCCCGTGAGCAAGGTCTCCACGGCGAGGCCCGCGAGCACGAAAACGGCGGCGAGCGCGCCGTAGGGGTTGCCGTTGGTGAGAAGCAGGTAGCCGAAGACGTACACCACCAACGGGTTGGTCAGGCCTCGCGCGGAACGGCGGGCTGCCCACCAGAACCACG
>CAZZGU010000004.1:0-4842 GCA_964653755.1 uncultured Nigerium sp.
AGCGATTCCCACCGCTCACGGCAGGCGCGGTAATCCTCCACCGCGGTGACGTTGTCCTGGAAGGTGAACAGCGGGTCGAGTAGCGCCGGCCGCCCCTCTCCTCGCCCCTCGGCCTGCACCTGGCCCACCGTGGCGTGTGCCAGGAACGCCGAGTGGAGCAGCAGCCGGATCAGCAGGCTGCGGGGGATCTCCTCCGCCTCGCGCAAGGGTCCGAGCAACTCGGCAGCGGCCCACCCCTCCGCGATCCGGTCGATCAGCGTCGCCACCGAGACCTCGGGTGGCCGGCGGGGATCGTGCGGCAACACCAGCGGCAGTTCAAGGTTCGCCCAGTTGCCCCGCGTCAGGTAGAAGCGCTCGGGCACGCCCGTCCGGAGTTCGCCGTCGAGGCGCGCGTGATGGTCCCTGAGCGAGGCGAAGAGGTCCGGGCCTCCCGGATCCTCGAGCAGGTACGGCAACGCGAAGAATTCCGCCGCGCGGAAGGTGCGCTGGATGTAGCGGCTGCTCAGCGCGTCCTTGCCCAGGAGGCCGAGGAAGGCGTCGGCGTCCGCTCCGGCGGCGGTGCCGACGGCGTCCGCGGCGGCCGCCCACACGTCGCGCAGCGCGCGCAGCTGGTGGGCCAGCACCCCCTCCACGCCGGCGTACGGGACACCCGGCTGCGGTTCCTCCTGCCAGCGCTCGAGCGACGAGACCGGGAGCAGCCCATAGGGCTGGTCGCCGATGCGGATCGGGTTGAGCGGCCCCTCCGGACGCAGGTGGAAGCGCGCCCACATGCCCAGGGCGTCGGCGTCCGCGCCCTGGCCGTGAATGTCCCGCCAGAGGTGGCCGCGGAGTGACGGCCAGAGTGCCGTCGCCAGGATGGCGCTCATGGCCTCCGCCTCTTCGAGAGAGAGGCCATCGAGGCCGGGAATGTGGGGGAGCGCATCGCGTGACCCGGTGAGGAAGGCGCTGAGGTTGCCGACGGACGCCTCCTGGCGGGCCTCCGGGACGAGCGCGCGCAGGCGTGCCACCGCGACCGACCGCCACACGCCGGGGTCATCTGGCGGAGCCGCCGGAGCGCTGCCGCTGTTGGCCACGGCGTTGGTCGGCGTGCCGAGTGGCACGAACGCCAGCTCACCCGCGTCAGCGTGGGCACGGAAGAGCGCGGCGGGCGTTTCGTCGCCCTGCCCGGTGACGTAGAGCACCCGCAGTGTCGCCGGGGTGCAGCCTTCCGGCAGGTCGAAGACCAGCCCCAGGCCGACGGCACGGGCGGCGTCCCAGTCGATCCACCACGCCCGCTGCTCGACCGGGATGTCCTCATCCGGCAGCCCGGGGATCGCGATCCCCGCGTCGCGGGCCATCTGACGGCGGCTCGCCTCGGCCCGCTCCTGGTCGAGGACCAGCCGGCCGGCGTCGACCGGCACCAGCGGGTGCGTCGGCTCGAGACGCCGCCGTGTGGAGTCGTCGCCCCACACCGCCCAGACGTCGAACGTCTCCGGGAAGCCCGCCACCTGGTTGGTCAGGCCGGGGGATTCGGCCCGGCTTTCAGCCGGAACGGCTACCGCCGGCGTCCCGGCGGCCAACGATTCTGCGGAGGGCGGGAACGCTGCCAGCAGCCAGGCGGCACGCGTCGGCTCGACGGCGGCGCAGAGGTGGTTCCACGCAGGTCCGGTCGCGTCGCGTTCGAGCAGCTCGGCCAGCGGCCGCGTCCAGGAGCCGACCCCGTTGTCCGCGAGCGCGGCAGCCCAGAAGGAGCCCAGCGCCTTCTCCTCTGCGGGGGCGACCGTGGGCACGTCCCGCCGGATGGAGGCCTCGTCAGGCACGACCCGCAACCGGAGGGTCCGGTCGTCGGGGAAGTACGTCTCCAGCCGCACGGGGAGCAGGACGCCGACGTCGTCCCACGGGTAGGCGTGCGGGCCTTCGAGGAACCAGTCGCGCCACGCCGCGGTGACGGTCTCCTCGAAGGCGGCGCCACCCGCCTCGTCGCCGCCGGCCTCGACGAGCACCGCCCGGATCTTCTCGAGCCACCGCGCGTTCGCCTCGTCGGCGTCGGGAGGCACCTGGAGCTGCAGGTCGAGTTCCGCCGTCGTCCGGGGCTCCTCCCCCAGCGCGCGGAGCACCGGATCGGTGAGGATCGCCGAGCGCGGGCTCCGCCCCAGGGCGAACCACTGGGCGAGGCGCCGGCGCGCCTGGTGGCGCACGGTGCGGTCGGTGAGCTCCCAGCCGGCCGCGCCCTGGAGTCGGTGCACCTCCTCGCGCAGCTCCTGCACGAGGGCGGGATCCGGCAGGACCTCGGCGGCTCCGATGGCACTGGTCAGCCGGCTGCGGCGCTGCTCGACGTGGCGGTTGCTCATGTGTCCCTCCGTCGGGTGGGGGCGGGCCTACTCCACATGAAGTCCTCGCTCCTCGAGATGGGTGCCCAGGAAGGCCACCCGCGAGTGGCGGTCGAGGGTGGCCTTGGCGAACTCAGCGCCGTTTCCGTTCACCACGGCCTCGTCGTTGCGGAAGCGCAGTTCGGCGGGCGGCTCGTCGAGCACCAGCTGGTACTGGTCCACCGTGCTGGGGTCGATGTCGAAGGCGAAGAACACGATGTCAGGCTCGATCTGGCCCTGGTAGATCGGCCCGAGCTCCGTGCGGATGGTCGGATCCACGGCGGCTTGGGCCGGCGAGAGATCGGGGCCGAGCTTCAGGTCCTGGCCGGTGCGGCGGCTCAGGTAGACCAGCGTCAACGGGTAGCGGCGGAACAGGTCGGTGCGGAACACGAACACCACGTCCTCGCGGCCGGTCGGGTCACCGGGACGCACCCACTGGTGCGCGCGGTCGCCCAGCGGCTTCGTGGGTTCCCACTCGCTGATCGGCAGGATGTCCGGCTGGCGGCGCTGCTCCGCGTAGTCGAACTGTCCCCAGAACTGGAGCAACGGGGTGCCCGTGCGGTCGACGGGCAGGTTCCGCCAGTGCATCTCGTGCAGGAACTGGCTGTTGATGCCCGCGAGGAAGGCCGCCACGAAGCGGGGGTTGGTCTTGAGGGCGATCACCGAGTGCTTCTCCAGGCTCCCGACGCCGGGCAGTAGCCACTCCTTGTCGTGCCGGTTGAGCAGCGTCCAGGTGGGGAACTCGAGACTCACCGGCATCTCCTGCGGGGCGAGGGTGTCGAGGTGGAGGCCCACGAGGGTCGCTTCCACCCGGCGCCAGCCGGGTGGGCGGGGCTGGGTCGGGTCAACCAGGCCGGCAACGCGCTCCACGAGCAGGTCGAGGTCGCGGGGGCGGCGAGAATTCACCTGAGTCGGGTCGGCGCCCAGCAGGCACGCGAGCTGCTCGACCGTGAGGTCGGACGAGAGCCCCAGCCGCTCCACGAACTGCGCGAACTGCCCCAGGTCGAGGCCCACCGCGCGGATGCGGCAGTCGAGCAGCGACAAGCAGAGGAGTTCCTCCGTCGCCACCTCATCCCGATGGCCGTGCAGGTGCGCGAGCACCCGGTCGCCGCAGGCGAAGGACTCCAGCCCGTTCTCGTGCACGATCTGCTCGAACTCCGGGAAGAACTCCCGGTTGGTCCACTCATCGTCGATGACCCTGCCCACGTAGCGGCCGATCAGGGCGAGGAGAGGCTCCGGAATCGGCGCGGTCAGCCGCAGGTCGCCCACGTGGGGAAGGTCCAGCGCGTCGGCGAGGCCATCGATGTGGCCGATCGGCGAGGGTACGGGCACCGGCGGTGGCGGGTCGCTGTTCGCAGCCGCGGCCAGCGCGCCGGCAGGCCGGAAGGCGCCGTCGGGTGCGCCGTCGGCCCCGCGGGTGCGCGCGGTGCCGCGCCGCAGCACCCGCATGGCGGCGCTGGTGAGGAACGCTTGGGGCAGGGGGCTGTCGCTGCCCGTGACGGCGGACTGGACGCTGCTGCCGTCGTCGGACTGGAGGCGGGCCGTGGCGGGTCCGAGGACGCGGAGGCGGCGGCCGGTGTCGCCAGGCAACCGGTGTTCCCAGAGGCCTCGCGCCGCCTCCAGGCCGAGCGCGAGGTGCGCGATGCGCTGGAGCGCGGCCGGCATCGCCCCCAGCTGCTCGACGGCGGCCGCGATCAGGTCCTCCTGCGCCTCACGGCTCACCCAGCCGCCCAGGCCGGCGCTGCCGCGCAGGCGCGGGTCTCCGTTGAGGTGGCGGCTCCACTCGGCGGCGTCCTCCGCCGGCAGCCAGGGCCGGCCCAGGTCGGGCAGACCGATGATCGTGCGGGGTGGGTGGCCGGCGGGTGGCTGGTCGACGGCGGGGCTGCGGAGGGCGGCCAGGTCGGCCTGCGCCGCTGCCAGCGCGTCGCCGCCGGGCGGCTCGTCGGCCAGCGAGCCGATCGCGCCGCGCATCTCGAGGGTGATCGGCCGCCCGGTGGCCGGGTCCGGCACGCGGGGGTGGTGAAGGGTGACGCGGCCCAACCCGAGCGAGGGCCGCGGCTGGATCGCGAGCGCGAGGGTCTCGAAGTCGCCCTCCTCGCCCGTCCAGAACTGCCAGGAGTGGTACACGGGCAGCGTGGCGGGTCGGGCGGCCGCCGACCATGCCGGCTGTCCGCCGGCGTCGAAGGTGGCGACGATCGCGGCGGTGTACTCGGTCTGGGGGCGCAGGCCCTTCGGCTTGCCGCCCACGACCTCCCGGCCGCGCATGGCGACCAGCCGCGCGATCCGGCGCGGCCCGCCGGGCCCGCCGGGTGACTCCTGCACGTGCGCCCACTGGTGCGAGGCGGCGATGTCGTAGGGGGCGAGGACGGCGCTGGCGGTGTCGTCGGAGGTGAAGGTGAGCAGGCTGCCGACGACGGTCAGCTCCTCCCTCGTGCCCACCAGCAGTGCCAGCCAGGGGCGGGGAGCGGCGGTCCAGAGAAAATCGGGGTCTTCT
>CAZZGU010000004.1:4852-20564 GCA_964653755.1 uncultured Nigerium sp.
GGGTGAGTAGCGCCAGGGCAGGTCCGCGGCACGGAAGTCGGCGTGGACGAGCTTGGTGGTCTCGGCGTCGCGCGCGTTGGGCGGCGGGGCCAGCAGCAGGATGCTCTCGCGGCGGACCTCCTGCACGTCGCCGGGCCCGGCGAGGTGCAGGTCGATCTGCTGCGTGACACTCTCCGCGACACCGTTCCGGCTCACCTCCAGGCGCAGGGTCAGCGGCCACGCCTCCGTGCGCCTCGTCGTCCGCGACGTCGAGCACGCCCCAGCGGTTGTTCACCGCCACCCGAAGGCCGGAGTTGATCAGGTGGAGGAACTGCCAACCGTTCGACCCGTCCACCACCCCGGGCCGGTAGCGGTGCGGGATGTGGAACGGGCCGCTGCTGACCGCCACGTTCCCGGTGACTCCGGTGTTGTTGTGGGTCGTCGGTTCCAGGGCGCCGCGGCCCCATGCGTGGATCAGGGAGTCGCCGTAGTAGGGGCGACGGTCACGACCGAACTCGGGTTCGTTGACCCGCTGCGCGCCCCGGGTGATGAGCGTCGTCGCGTGAGCCCAGCCGTCGTGCTCGTCCCCGCCGTCGGCGAGCACGTCATCGCGCCACCAGTGCGCGCTCTTGGAGTACCGGCCGCCCGCGCTCAGGAGGCGCCCCCGCCGCGCGCTGAGGATCTCAAGGTTGGGGGCGTGGGGGTGGGAATACGTCCCGGAGCCCACCGGGCTGTCGGCGTCGCGGGCGTGGTTGACCCTCACCTCGTACGCGAGGCGATCCTTGTCGAGCGCAAGGTCGAGAATCACGCGGGGGACCCGGTAGCCGGTCGTGGCCGCCGCGAGCATCGTGTCGAGACGGTACTTCCACTTGCCCGCGTGCGAGGTCTCGAGCCCGGCGTAGTTGCCGATCAGCACGGCGAACACCGCCGCGAGCGGGTCGTCCCACAGGTCGGGCTTGAGCCGGTGGGCCGGTTTGCGACAAAACCCCACGCTTCGTTTGAGGTCGAAGCTCTGGACCGCGAAGCAGGCCGACAGGTAGTCGAGTGTGATGCGCGCCGCGCGGCGGACCGTGTCGTCCTCGGCGAAGTCGTACAGGTTCAGCAGCGCTTCGGTCGTCAGGCCCGAGTAGCCGGTCGAGTTGTACTCCTCGAAGCCCCGCGCCAGGAACCGCCGCAGCCAGCGCAGCCACCAGCCGTTGAAGTTGTTCCGTTCGTTGTCGAACCGCGCGTCGTCCCGGTCGCGGTCGTCGTGGTCGGCGAATCGGCCGGACCTGATGAGCTGGTTGGTGAGGTAGCGGCTCGTCTCGGCCATCAGCACGTGGTTCTCGGTCTCCTTCAGGTCTCCCCGGATCGTGTCGCGGATCGTCGCACGGGCGATCAGCTCCCCGAGACCGGGGGCCAGCAGGTTGAGCAGCGCGCGGTACAGGCCGCTCCACCGGCCCGCTTCCTCCTGGATCAAGCTGCTCAGTTCGGTCGGCCGGTGCAGGGCCTCCATGAGTCGGTCCACCATGTCGTCGCGGTCGGCGAGCTTCGTGTGGTGATGATCGCCAGCCACGGTGAGCAGTTCCCCGATGACCTTGTCCCAGGTCCGCGACTCGACCGACGGGTCGTCCCGGAACAGGTACGCGAACCGCACCAGCAGCCGAAGCCGGAAGTCGTAGTCCTCACCCCCGATGCCCAAGGCGCGCAGCGCAGCCTCGCAGGTGCCGATCTCGCTGGGCCGGAGCGCTGGCCATCCCTCGTACTGACCCTGACTGGTCAGGTAGTCGTTGGCGAAGCGGACCAGCACCCGCCGGTAGTCCTCGCTGAGGGATCGGTCGTGCGACGCCCGCCACAGGGCTGCGGTGCAGACCTGAAGGCTGCTCGTGGCGCGGACCCAACCGGTCTCGTCGTCCAGCCGATGGGTGACCCAGGGGCCGACGTCCCGGGTGGACCAGTGTTTGACGACGGCGTCCTGGCGTGCGGCCAGCCGTTCGGTCGACTCGGCGGCGGTGGCGGCCCACGGCACGTCCCGGAAGTCGACGCCGGCCCTGAGCAGGTGCTCGGGAACCCGTTCGCACCAGACTCGCGTCTCGCCCGCCTCCTTGGACACGGCATAGAGATCGCCGCCCAGGCTCGCCAGGCCGGGGCGGGCATCGGTGTGGCCCTGCAGACGACAACGGATCGCGAACCCGGCGTCGTTGCTGGCGACGATCACCTCGTGGCCCGAGGTGGGCAGCCACGCCGCGACCAGGAAGTCCTTGTGCATGGCCAGGGCAGGGGGCTCTTCGCTCCGGCCGGTCAGGAGCCGTTCCGGCTCGTCCCAGGCGGCCGCACGGTGCCGCGCGTACCACATCGCCCGGTCGTCGTCCCCGAAGGCGATGACGGGCTCCCCGTCGTCCTCGCCTCCGTACGTGGACAGGTACACCGCCGCGGCGGGGGCGCGCGGGCTGAGGCAGCCCGCGATCTCGACAGGAACCCCGGCCACCACCCGCGTCTGCCAGAGGCGGTGGTCCGGGCCACCGCCGTCCGCGGACGCTCCCCCGCGGTAGACCACCGTGTGTCCCGCCAGGGCAGGGGCGCAGCCCGTGCGGGCCCCGGCCACACTGCCATGCCCGTGCCACACCCCGTCCGAGGTCAACGACACCACCCAGATGGCCTCGTTGTTGTGCCCCTTGAACGCCAGCCACAGGCGGTCGCCCGCCACGCCCAGCGCCGGGGCGTGTGACGTCCGGACCTGTTCCGGGCCGGGAGGGGGCAGGGCGGGCTCCAGGCGGGCGACCTCCCAGCTGGTGTTGTCGAGCGGAGTCGCCGACGACGCCAGGAGGACGCCATCACCGCCGCCTTCGCGCACCGCCACGTAGAGTCGGCCGTCGAACGCGATCGCCGCGGGCGACAAGTCGGTGGACAACTGGGGAATCCTGGGCATGTCACACCTCCCACCCTTGCGGGGTGTTGATGCGCCCATTGTGACCGTTCGCGGAGCCGTGCGCGGGCGGTTTCCTACGCCGCCTCCGCGCCCGGACGCCGACGCCGCGGGCCTAGCCGGTGTTCCGCAAGCCCGCGGCCACGCCGTTCACCGTGACGAGGAGAGCGCGCTGGAGGGCGCCCGGAACCTGCTCCCCGGCAGCCTCTGCTGCGCGGACGCGGCGCAGCAACTCGACCTGGAGGTAGGAGATCGGGTCGAGGTACTGGTCGCGGACGGCCAGCGTCCGCTGCAGCCGCGGCTGGCCGCCCAGCAGCGTGACCTCACCCGTGAGGCGGGTGACCTCGGCAACGGTCAGGTCGTGCTCGGCACGGATGGTGTCGAAGACGTGGTGCAACGACTCCGGGACGAGCGAGGTCACATAGTGCGCCGCCACGGCGAGGTCGGTCTTCGCCAGCGTCATGGACACGTTGGAGATCACGGTCGCGAAGAAATGCCACTCGCGCAGCATGTCGGCCAGCAGGTCGGCATGCCCCGCCTCGCGCGCGGCCCGCAGGCCGGACCCGACCCCGAACCAGCCGGGGATGATCTGGCGTGACTGCGTCCAGCCGAACACCCACGGGATCGCGCGCAGCCCCTCGATGCCCCCACCCGAGTCGGGGCGCTTGCTGGGTCGGCTGCCGATCTTGAGGGCGCCGAGCTGGTCGACGGGCGTGCTGGCAAGGAAGTAGGCCGGGAGGTCGGCGTCCGACACGAGACGCGAGTAGGCGTCGAACGCAGCGTCGGAGGCGAGCTGCAGGACGGCGTCCCATCGCTGGAGCAGCTCGGGCTCCTGGCGGGGCCTGCGGTGCAGGGCCGTCGCTTCGAGGACGGCTGCCAGCGACAGGGCCAGGTTGTCACGGGCGAGCGCGGGCAACGCGTACTTGTCGGAGATGACCTCGCCCTGTTCGGTGAACTTGATGGTGCCGTCGAGGACGCCGAACGGCTGGGCAATGATCGCCTCGTAGGTCGGACCGCCGCCGCGCCCCACGGAACCGCCCCGACCGTGGAACAGCCGAAGGCGGACGCCGTGTCGTTTCGTCACGTCGCGGAGCGCGCGCTGGGTCTGGTGGATCTCCCATTGGCTGGTCAGGACGCCCGCCTGCTTGTTGCTGTCCGAGTAGCCGAGCATGACCTCCAGGCGGTTGTCGCGCAGTTCGACCAGGCGCCGGAAGGACGGGTCGCAGAGAAGGTCGTCGATGAGCTCGGCTGAGTGACGCAGTTCGACGACGGTCTCGAGGAGGGCGACGATGCCGAGGTCGGCGTGCGCGCCGGAGCCGGAGAGGTCCCCGTGGAGGTCGATGAGCCCTGCCTCCCGGGCGAGAATCGCGGCTGCGAGGATGTCGTCGACACCCTGCGTCATCGACACGATGTAGGTCTCGATCACCTCGGGCCCGTACCGCTCGTGCGCCTCCGCGATCGCGCCGAACACGTCGAAGGTTCGGCGGGCCCGGCCGTGCAGCGGCGGGTTCGGTCCGGCGAGCGGACGCCGCGACGCCAGTTCGGCGCTCAGCACGCTGCGGCGTTCGTTCCGCGACAGCTCGGCGTACGGACGCCCCAAGTCACCGACGCGGTCGATGAGGGCACCCACGGCCTCGTGGTGAGCCTCGGCGTGCTCGCGCACGTCGAGGGTGGCGAGGTGGAGCGAGGTGGCGGCGAGCGCCTGCATCGCCGCACGGACGCGGCCCTGCGCGGCCAGCCCGCCGGCGTGGGCGTCCAGGGAGTCACGGATGAGGGCAAGGTCGGCGAGGAGTTCGTGGCCGTCGGCGTAGTCGCGCCCGGGTTCGTGCTCGGCGCCCGCCCGGGTGCGGGCGCGGGTGTTGAGCAGCTTCGCGCGCGTGCAGCTGAGCTTGAGCCGGTAGGGCTCCTCGGCGTTGATGTCCAGGAGGTGCCGATCGAGCTCGGGCAGGTGGGCGAGGTCGGCCTTGAGGGAGGCGTCCAGCGCGTCGGAAACACCCACGAGGCGCGAGGAGACCGACAGGTCGACGATGAGGGAATCCACGACCCGGATCGCACGGGCGAGGGCGTGCTCGTTCTGCAACTGCAACACCTCCCGGGTGACCTCGGGGGTCACGAACGGGTTGCCGTCGCGGTCGCCACCGATCCACGAACCGAACCGGATCGGGGTGCCCGCGGCGGCGACGTCGACGCCGTGCTCGGCGCACAGCGCGGTGAGGTCGCTGAGGACGGCGGGAAGGGCGTCCGAGACGATGGCGTCCAGGTAGTAGAGCGCGTTGCGCGCCTCGTCGACCGGGGTGGGGGAGGCGATGCGCAACTCGTTCGTCTGCCAGAGCAGGTCGATCGTTTCGGCGAGGCGGGCGTCCTGGCGGCGCCGGGCGGCGCTGCCGTCGGCGGTGCGTTCGGCGAGGATGTCCGCGATCTCGAGCAACTTCAGCAGCACCGACCGACGGCTCGCCTCGGTGGGATGCGCGGTGAACACCGGACGCACGTCCGCGGCCTCGACGACTCTGGCGAGGAGCTCCGGGCCGCCGTCGGCGACAATCGCGGCGACCGCTCGCTCGAGCCAGCCGCCGTCCGCGCCGGAGGCGTTGCTGGAGCGCACGCGGTGCACCTGTTCGGCGGTGTTGGCGAGCTGAAAGTACGTCGCGAAGGCTCGGACCAGCGCAGTCGCCTCGTTGAGGTCAAGGCCCGTGAGCGTCCGGCGCGCTGCTTCGGCGGCGTCGGGCGAACTCTGGGTGCGGGCCTGCTTGATGTCGAGACGCACCTGTTCGACGAGGTCGAGGAGGCGGTCCCCGCCCTGACGGACGAGGCTCTCGCCGAGCAGCGTGGACACCCGGCGGACATCCGAACGGAGCTCGGGGCTGATGGCGGTGGCTTCGGCTTCGCGGTCGGTCACAGTGTCAGAGAGTGGCAGACTCCGGGGGCGCGCGCCAGCCACGCCGAGGGCCTGTCTTACGTGCGCCGAGGGCCTGTGTTACGTGCGCCGAGGGCCTGTGTTACGTGCGCCGAGGGGTCAACGACCGGCGCCCGGATGGCCGAGTTGCCGCCAGGCCTCATAGACGGCGATCGCGGCGGCGTTCGCGAGATTGAGCGACCGGAACCCGGGCAGCATCGGGATGCGTACCGATGCGGTGATCCGCGGGTCGGCCAGCACTTCTGCGGAGAGTCCGGAGGGTTCCGGCCCGAACAGGAGGACGTCGCCCGGCCGGTAGTCGACGTCAGTGTGGTGGGTCGTGGCGTGCGCGGTGAACGCGTACACGCGCCCGGGCAGGAGGGCGGCGAAGGCGTCCGCCAGAGAGTCATGCACGAAGGTTGCGGCCTTGTCCCGGTAGTCGACGCCGGCCCGGCGCAGCTTGGCGTCGTCCATGTCGAACCCGAGCGGACGCGCCAGGTGCAGTTCGGCCCCTGTCACCGCCGCCAGCCGCATGGTGGCGCCGGTGTTGTTCGGGATCCGCGGCGAGTGGAAGAGGATGCGCAGCGGCCGGGTCACGCGGTCCATCCTGTCACCGGCCTCCCTCCCGCCGCTCCTCCGCCCCTCCGCGCACCGGCGGACGTCGCTCAGCGGGGCTGCTCCGGCCAGGCGAGAACGAACCGGCTGGTGTAGGCGTGCGGGGTGTGGTCCACGGGGTCCGCGAACTCCAGGCGGCGCGCCACCAGGTGCAAGGGCGTGCTGAAGTCGTCGGCGGCGACCTCCCGCACGTGGGGGTAGAGGGGGTCGCCCAGGATCGGCACACCGAGCGAGGCCATGTGCACCCGGAGTTGATGGGTCCTGCCGGTCGTGGGGGTCAGCTGGTAGCGCCCGTACTCCCCGCGCGCTTCGACGAGTTCGATCCGCGTCTCCGCGTTGGGTTCGCCGTCGACGATCTCGGCCTGCAGGCATCCGCGCCGCTTGACGATCCGTCCCGTCACGGTGAGGGGGAACGTCCGTCCTTGATCAATCGGCGCGAGCGCCTCGTAGGTCTTGCGCACGCGACCGTCCTGGAAGAGGCCGGCGTACGCGGCCCGGTGCTGACGCTCCTTGGTGAGCAGAAGGACGCCCGCGGTCAGTCGATCGAGTCGATGGGCGGGTGTCAGGTCGGGCAGCCCGAGGGACTCGCGCAGCCTCACGAGCGCGCTCTCGCGCACATGCACGCCGCGGGGAGTGGTGGCCAGGAAGTGCGGCTTGTCGACCACGACGATGCGCTCATCGGAGTACAGGACCTCGACGGCGAACGGCACGACGTGCTCCGGCGCCAGCGGACGGTGGAACCACACGAAGGTGTTGGGTCGGTAGGGCTCGTCCCCCGTCCAGGGGCGTCCGGACGCCGCGACGAACTCCCCGGCCACCAGCATCGCGTCCACCGGAGCCGCAGCGGCGAGGCGTTCGGTGAGGAAGTCCCGCATCGTGTCCCAACGCGGGGCGTGGGGGGTGTTGTCCGGCGTCCGGATCCACGCGGCGTCCAGCCCGTGCCGCTGGGGGAGGGGGGAGCGGGGCGGCATCAGGGCAGGCGGGCACGCCCGCGGCGGCGGTGTCCGAGGTCTCTCACACCAGCATTCTCTGCCGTCTGCGGGTTGTGACAGCCGCGCCTGGCCGGCGGAGGCGTACAGAAACGCCCTGTGAGCCCACGCGCGTCAGTCCGACGACCACCAGCGCTGCTTCTTCACCTCGAGCCGTTGCGTCACGCTCTCCGGAATCCCCAGATGCTTCGCGATCCGCGGCCAGTATTTCGTCAGCACCGCGGTCACGACGCGGGCCGGCTTGCGTTCCAGCACCCGCACCGCCCAGGACTCGTCCAGCCGCCTGCTCACCAGCACGGCCTCGATCAGCGCCTCGAGGTCGTCGTCGGGCCATGCCAGCAGCGCCTCCCGGACGCCGGCGTCGCTGCGCCTGCCCGCCAGGAGTTGGTCGATCGCCGCGGCCAGCCTGGGTGGGTTGCGTCGGATCAGCGCCCGGACGCCGTCGGGCAGCGCCTCGCCGCCGGTGAGGTGCGACTGCACCTGGAAGTCGGTGAGCGAGGTCCAGGTCGGCGTCGTCGTCCGGAAGGTGAAGTCGGCGAGCTCGGTGCGATTCGAGAGCCGGTCAGCCAGCACCTCGGCGAGCGCCTGACCGTCCACCACGATCGGACGCCGCTCCGCCTCCACCAGGAGAGGGCGCAGCACGTGCTTGCCGAAGGCGTCCGCGCCGACGGCGTCCACGAGCCAGTCCTGGACGCGCGCGTTCCGGGCCCGCTCCAGCCCCGAATCGGCGAACAGCGCCGCCACCAGGTCGGCGTCCTCCCAGGCCCGGGCGCCGAGGCTGCTCGTGAACGCGCGCCCGGCGCGCGGGTCGTCGCTCAGCCGGAGCAACACGTCGCCGCGGCGCGCGTCGCCCGCGAGGCGCGCCAGGAACGTCGGGAACAGCGACGGCTGACACGCCGCCTCCAGGTCGGTGCCGGAAAGCGCGGCCAGGTCCGAGCGCCGCAGCGCCAGCCACGCCTTCAGCTCGCCCAGCGACCCCAGCGCGTCGGCCTCGGCGCGGCGTCCGCGGAGGAGCAGGTCCGCCAGGTCGGCCGTGGCGTCGCCGCCGTCGACGAGCCGTGCGGCGTCCAGATCGACGTCGACCGCATCGAAACCCCTGCTGAACGGGGGAATGACCAGCGCGATGCCGCGCCGCAGCGGTGACGGCTCGGCGGCCAGCGTGGTGATCGGGATCCCCACAGTGACCCGCCACGGCAGGTACGCCAGGAGCCTCCGCGCGAACTCCTCGGCCGCGCCCTGGTCGCTGGACCGGATCGTGAACACCCGGTCCGCGAGCAGGCGCTCCAGGAGCACCCGCAGCGGTCCGGCGTCCAGGTCGTCGCCCGCCGGGGCCGGCGCAGCGGTGCGCCGCAGCGACACCTGCGGCAACGTCAGGGCGAGTTCGTCGGTCACCTCGTCGGCGAACAGGACGCCGGCGTCGCGGGCCGCCCACAGGTCCCAGGGCGAGCAGGCGCCCGCGGCGTCCCGCAGCGCGTGCACCTGGTAGTGGCCGGCGCGCTGGCTCCGCGCCGCGTACACCTTCGCGATCAGCAGGGTGCCGTCGGCGTCCGGACGGTACTCCAACGCGACCGGCGGCCGGACGCCTTCGCTCACCATCACCGACGCCACGCCCTCGGGCAGGTACCGGCCGCTCTCCCCGAGCCCGGCCAGCGGGTCGTTCGGCGTCAACTTCCACCCGCTGGACGCCGCGACGGGGCCGATGCCGCTGTTGCCGAGCAGGTTCGACTGCGACCAGGCCAGCACCACCTGCTCGCACACCGCCACGTCAGTCGTCCGCACCGGAACTCCCCACGTAGCCGAGCTGGTACAGCAGCGCCAGGAGCGGGTCGACGACGTGCCAGGGCTGAACCGTCCGGAACACCTGTTCGGCATACCCGCCGGACGCCCCCAGCCCGGACGAACCCAGCGCGGACGGGACGAACTCGGGATCGCCACCCATCGCCGACACTGCGTGGATCGACCGCTGCTCGGTGAGCTCGAACAGGCGGCTGGCCAGCGACTGGCCCCCGTAGCGCATCAGGATGTCGTACGGCAGCTCGCCCACGGCGTCCAGCTTGTCGTCGGTGTCGACGAGGAAGGTCTCGTCGAGCGGCAGCCCCGGGACGGTCGCCCCCTTCAGCACCGGCCCGAGTTGGTCCGCCTTCGCCAGGACCAGCGCGATCGGCAGGTCGCGCGGCGCATGCTTCCCGGCGTAGCGGGGGTGCTGCTGCAGGGCCCAGGCGAGGTGGTCGAACGCGGCGATGGCCTGCCGTGTGCCGCGGTTCTCGTAGCCGACCGGCTCCGGGACGTCACCGGGCAACGTCAGCGCACGCGGGGTGACGAACAGCAGGGCGGCGTTGATGACGTGCAGGAAGGTGTTGTCGCGCGCCATCTTCTGGGCGTTCAGGGTGCCCTCGCCGGCGGCGTCGAAGAACAGCAGGTTGACCTTCTGCCGGCTGTGGGCCGGGCCGCTCGACATCCGCAGGATGATCGGCTCGGTGACCTCGCCGTCCCGCGCCGACATGAGGGTGGCTTCGGGGGGTCGACCCCGTTCGAGGCGGGCCGCCATCTTGGCGGCGTACGCCTCGCGTGAGGCGTTGTCGGCGAACGAGAACGACAACCCCAGCTCGCCGAGGGCCTCCCTCTCGACCAGGTGGGCGACCAGCTGCCCGAGGTAGGTCGTCTTCATCGTGTACGGCGGACCGATCAGCCCGATGATGACCATCGGCGTCGACACGAAGTCGTCGGGCAGGTTGTGTCCCTGGGGGCATCGCCAGGACGCGCCACGCTCCAGCCGTTCGCGCGCCTCGCGGATCCGGATGTTGGCGATGCGGTTCTTCACGAACGAGGGCAGCCGCTCGACCGCCTCCTCGGACGGGATCGCCCACCTCGACACCTCGAGCCGCCGGTTCTCCCGGTCGTACAGGGCGATCTCATTGCGGTCGTAGAACTTCGGGCACTGCGGGCACAGGATCATTGCAGCTGTCCCACCAGCACCCAGAGGAACGTCAGGAGCCCGACGCCCGCGAAGACCGCCCCGTAGACCCGAACCCGGGCCCGGTACCTCTGCCCGCGCCGCCAGTCGCGCATGCGGGCGCGGGCCTTCTGCTGTTCGGCCCTGTACTTGCGACTCATGCCCCCAGCACCCTCCCCACGATCAATGCCAGCACCAGCCCTGCGAGCAGTCCGCCCGTGGCGGCCACCACGAACGCGACGAGCTGCACGTAGGCGTCCAGATGGCGATTGCCGAGCGGCCCCGCCGGGCTCAGCCAGCGCCGGACCTGATCCAGCCGGTCCGACGGCAGTCGCCCGGGCACGACCGGCGGCTGCACCTGGGTCGGCACCGGCGTGACGATGAGCTTCGGATCGGCCCTCAGCAGAGCGATCAGTTCGTCGGCAGTCGGACGCCGCTCGGGCTGCCAGGCCAGCGCGCGCAGCACGGCCTCGCGCAGCTGGATCGACGGAATCGCGCGGAGCTCAGGAGTTGGGGCGAGCTCACCCCGTGCGACCCGCTCGTCGAGGGCGGCGAACTCCGCAGCGTCGAACGGGCCGGCACAGTAGGGGTGCGCGCCGGGGCTGAACAGGCTGAACACCGTGACCCCCCAGCTGAACACGTCGGCGGGCATGCCGATCGGGCGGTCCGCGCGGTGGTGCACCTGCTCCGGGCTCGCGAAGGACGCCGTGGCCAGCCCGTTGAAGGCGTCCGGTGACCCGTGGTCCCGGGAGGTCTCGAAGTCGATGAGGATCGCCCGCTCGTCGGTGACGATGACGTTGCTGGGCTTCACATCCAGGTGGCTCTCGCCATGTTTCACGTGCCACGCGTTGATCTCGGTGAGCAGCCACAGCGCGTACACGGCCCGCTGCTCGTCGGTGACCTTGTCGGGGAGGCGGTTCAACGGGATCCCGTCGATGTAGCTCCGCGCCACCCACCGGTGCCGCGTGTCGGACGCCGCCGAATACAGCCGTTTGGTGTCCCTGGCCCAGGTCTCCTCCTCGTCGAGGCAGTGCGCCGCCAGGTCGCCGACCGGAAGCCGCGCAACCTTGACGATCAGGTACGGCGGACGCCCCCCGCCGCCCTGGCCGCGCGCCACCCCGAGGAACGGGAACGGCTTGTCGGCGGCTTCGATCGGGTCGGACGACTCGCGCATGCGCCGCAACAGCTCGACGTTGCCGAGTCGACGCGGATCCGAGGCGATGAGCTGAAAGCCCGTCTCCACCGGGCCACCGTCGTCGATCGCGGTCAGATCACTCACATGTCCCCCCTGGGTCACCCCCATGGTAGGTGGCTCCCCGTGACGCCGTGACGCGCTCGTTCGGTCAGCGCCGTGACCCGGCGGCTAGGCTGCGTCCATGGGCAACCCCACCGCCGCGATCCTCGTCATCGGGGACGAGATCCTCTCGGGACGCACGCGCGAGGCGAACGCACACCACCTGGCCGGCGAGCTGGCCCGGGTGGGGATCGACCTGGGGGAGATCCGGGTCGTGGCCGACGACCAGGATGACATCGTGGCCGCCCTCAACGCGCTGCGGGCTCGGTACGACCACGTCTTCACGTCCGGGGGCATCGGCCCCACCCACGACGACATCACGGCGGACGCCGTCGCCGCCGCCTTCGGGGTGACGATCGGGATCCGCGAGGACGCGCGGCAGATCCTGGCTTCGACGTACGCGCGCCGGGGCGTGGTGCCGAACGAGGCGCAATGGCGGATGGCGCGCGTGCCGCAGGGAGCCCGGCTCATCGAGAACGTGCTCTCCGGGGCGCCCGGGTTCAGCGTCGAGAACGTGCACGTCATGGCCGGCGTGCCGAGCATCTTCCGCGAGATGGCGGCGTCCGTCCTGTCAGGGCTCGACCACGGCACCCCCCGGGTGGTGCGCGAGGTGCGCTTCGAGGTGGGCGAAGGGGCGATCGCGGGCCCGCTCACCGCGCTCGCGGCCGACTACCCCGACCTGCAACTGGGGTCCTACCCGTTCGCGGCCGAGGGCGTCCATGGCACGAACATCGTGGTCAAGGGGTACGACGCGGCGCGCATCGACGAGGCCCTCGCCCGCCTCGAGGCCGAGGTGCCGCGAGGCTGACGGGGCGCAGGGCGCGCGCCGGGGCGATGCCGCAGCTCACCATGGCGGCGAACTCCTTGACGCCGTCGGCGAACGGGAACACGCCGGCGCCGGCGTCCGTGTCGTAGGCGATCTTGCCGAGGGCCTGCCTTACGCCTGCCGAGGGCCTGCGTTACGTCCGCCGAGGGCCTGCCTTACGCCTGCCGAGGGCCCGCCTTACGTCCGCCGAGGGCCCGCGTTAGACCTGCCGAGGGCCCGCCTTACGCCTGCCGAGGGCCCGTGTTAGACCGACGACGCGGTCCGGAGTGCCAGCAGACGGACGGCCAGCGCCGCCTCGGTGCCAGTCCCGGAGGCAATCTCGGCGAGTGCGGCGTCCGCACTGTCCCCCAACTGGCCGAGCGCGGCAACCGCCGCCACCCGGACGGTGGGCTCCGGGTCGGCGACCAAGCCGAGCAGCGCCGGGGCTGCGGCGTCGGCGTCCGGGGTGCCGAGATGGCCGAGCGCGTCGGCAGCGTGTTCGCGCACGGCCGGGTCGGGGTCGGTCAGCGCCCGGATGAGCGCGGCGATCCCGAGCCCGCCGAGGGTGGCGAAAGCGTTGGTGAGAGCGTCACGTTGGAGGGCGTCCCCGTCGCCGAGGCGTTCGGCCAGCGGGGCGACGACCGTCGGGCTACCGGTGTTCGCGGCTGCGCGGTAGGCCTTGATCGCGACGTCGGAGTGGGCGTCGGCCACCAGCGGGATCACGTGCGGGGCGTGGGCGGGGTCCGCCACCTTGCTCAGGATGTGGGCCGCCTGCCGCCGCTCCGCGGGCTGATCGCTGGCGAGCAGCCTCAGCACCTGGGGGAGTGCTGCGTCAATGAGCTGGACCGTGGCCCAGGTGACATCCTCGCGAACGCCCGCGTTCTCCTCGGCGCCCAAGCGCGCGACGAGCGCGGGAGCGGCCGCCGGGTCGCCGGACGCCCCGAGCGTCAGTGCCGCGCGGCGACGGACGCTGAGGTCCGGGTCAACGAGCTGGGCGATGAGCGCTTGGGTCACAGGGAACTCCCGGATGGGCTGCGTGTGGGTCGTGGGGTCGTTGGCCATGGTTCCCACCTCCTCGATCATTGACGGTAACCCTCACGCACCGGCAGGGCCAAGCGATAAGGCGGGCCCTCGGCGGGCGTAGGGCGGGCCCTCGGCGGGCGTAGGGCGGGCCCTCGGCGGGCGTAAGGCAGGCCCTCGGCGGAAGTGCGATCACCTCGGGCCCAGGGTGGCCGCGATGAGCGCGGCCTTTCCCGCCAGCGGCATGCGGGTGAACATCCCCCACATGGCCCCCGCGAGGCCGACGGCCCCCGAATCCCGCGACAGGAAGTCGCGCTGCGCCGCCGCCGGGAGGCGTCCGAACGCGTCGAACAGCTCCAGCGTGCCTGCAACATCGAGGCGCAGCAGCGCTCGCAACCCCATCTCACGGAACAGGTCCGCGGGCCCCACGGGATCGGCCAGACCGGAAACCGGGTGCTCGGCGATCGCGCGGGCCACGGCGTCCGCGCGCGCCAGCGAGTGCGCCACCGAATAGCCGGTCACGAGGTTGCCGCCGCGGCCGGCGGTCCCGACGGCGAGCACCCCCGCGGGCGGACGCCGACCCCGACCTCGCATCGGGATGCGGACGATCTCCCGGTCGAGGGGGTGGTCGATGGCGGAGGGCGGGACGCCGCGGGCTTCCAGACGCCGACGCAGCCGCGTCCGCAATTCCGCGAGGGGAAGTCCAGGCGCCGCGGCCAGACAGGTTTCCTCGAGCAGGACCCGATCCGGTCCGACGGGGATCGCGTAGAGAAAGGACGCCGTTCCGCGGGGAGGGGCCTCCGCCGACCAGTCAGGGCGCCAGTCCATGAGCAGCGCCGGGGCTCCCTGCAGGGCGGGCGCGGCGTCCTCGGCGGACACGACGATGCCGTAGGCGGTCTGCGCGGGGGCGGGGTCGTCCGGCACCAGACCGTCGGGGCGGGCGCCACGCGCGTCGACCACCACCCGGGCCTGGCCCGGCCCCGCGCCCCGCAGCGCGGAGACTTCGCCGTCGCTCAACCGGCTCCGCCTCAGACGGACGCCGTCCAGGGGGAGGGCTGCCTGGAGGGCGGCGTTGTCAAGGACGAGGTAGTCCCGGGCGAGCGGGTACGCCCCATGGACCCGGAGCTCCGGGCCGGCGACCCGCGCGCGCACCACAGACTCCGGCAGACCGCCGAGTTCGTCGCCCCAGATTCCGTACGTCGGGCTCCACACGGCGTCCGGACGCGGATCGACGGCCAGGACGGTCAACCCGCGCGCCACGCACCCGGACGCCAGCGCCCGGCCGGCCGGGCCGAGCCCGACCACGGCGACATCGAAAACGGGGGCACTCACCACGCCATCGTGGCATCCCGGACCAACCCTCGCCCGCCCGCCGGCTCCCCACCCCTCGAGGCACGGGCAGCCGCTCTACCGGGGGGTGCTGGCGCGTGCCACGCTGGGGGCGTGCCGGTCTTGCCGATCTTTCCGCTCCAGTCCGTGCTCCTGCCGGGGATGCCCCTCTTCCTGCGGATCTTCGAGCCGCGCTACCGCGTCATGTTCGACCGAGTGCTGCAGGGCTCGGGCGAGTTCGGCGTCGTCCTCATCGAACGCGGCCCCGAGGTGGGCGGGGGCGACCGCCGCTTCCCCCGGGGGCGGGCGGTTCGAGGTCGTGAGCTGGCGTGACGACGATCCCTATCCCGAAGCTGAGGTCCGCCTGCTCCCCGCCCTGCTGTGGTCCGAGGATCTCCGGCCCGCACGAGAGCGGACCGAACGCGTGGTGCGCCGCGCGCTCGCCGCCGCCAGCGAGTTCGGGGCGACGTCGTGGCCGGCCCATGTGGGGTTGGACGCCGACCCCGTCACCTCCGCGTGGCAGTTGGCCGGCATCGCCCCCCTCGGGCCGCTCGACCAGCTCTCCCTGCTGGGAGCGGGGTCGCTCGCGGAGTTGCTCGAGCGGACGGAAGGACTGACCGTCGCGGCGGAGGAGACCCTCGCAGTTTTCGAGGGCGACCTCACCTTCCCATTCGATGACTGAGGTGCCGCCTCAGCTTCCACACCCCCTCAGCTTCCACACCCCCTCAGCTTCCACACCGCAGCGTGGAGGTTCCGTCGCGTCGTGGCAGGACGGTGATGCGCTCGGGGATCCGCCGCTTCATCTCGTCGACGTGGCTGACCACCCCGACCGAGCGTCCGCCGGCCCTGAGCGCGGACAGTTGCTGCATCACGGCGTCCAGGGTCTCGGGGTCGAGCGAGCCGAAGCCCTCGTCGACGAAGAGGGTGTGG
>CAZZGU010000004.1:20574-30243 GCA_964653755.1 uncultured Nigerium sp.
TGAACGTCTCGCCGCCGGACAGCGTCTTGGGGTCGCGGGCGGTGTCGTGGGCCTGGTGGTCGACCACCTGGAGGCCGAGCCCGAGCTTCTGGCTGCGGCCCTCGCGGTCGTCGGTGCGCCGCAGGTCGTAGCGTCCGCCGGTCATCTGGTCGAGGCGGACGTTGGCCAGGTCGACGACCTCCTCGAAGCGGCGGAGCAGGACGTACGTGGGCAGCGTGACCCGTTGCAGATTGCCCTCCGCGGCGTTCGCGAGGTTGGCCATGCGCAGGAGCGGACCGGCCTCGGCGTGGAGCTTCGCGAAGGCAGCGATCCTCTCGCTCAGGTCCTGGGACGCCGCGGCTGCCGCCTTGTTGGTGGTCTCGATCGCGCCGGTGAGCCGGTGCGCTTCGTGCACCGCCGCGGCGGCCTGCTCCTCGGCGAGGCGGGCGGGCTCCGGGTCCTCGAGCGCAGCGCCGGCGAGTCCGGCGAAGCGTTCGCTGGCCAGCTGTGCCGCCACGCCGGCCACCTCCTCGCGGTGCGCTGTGGCAGCATCCCGGAGCCGAGCCCGTTCGGAGTCTTCCAGCAAGGCCGCCCGAGCCTCGTCGGCCGTGGCGAAGTCGCGCTCGGCGAGCACGGCCTCGAGCTCGGACGCGCACCGCGTGAGCTCCGCTTCGGCAGCGGTCACCTGCGTGAGCAGGATCGCCAGCCGGTGGGCGGCGTCCGCGCGGGCCGTGAGCGCCCGCTGCCGGTCGCGGACGGACCCGTCGTCACCGGCCTCGGCAGCCACCTCGGCCTGGTCGGCGGCGATCTGCCGGTCGGTCCCCTGGAGGGTGGCGATCCGGGCGACGAGGGCCTCCGAGTCCTGTTGCAGGGGCCGCTCGGCCTCTTGGGCCGCCTGCCTGAGGGAGTCGATCCGCTTCCGGAGCTCGGCCGCGTCCCGCACCGCCTGCTGGGCCGCCTCCCGCGTCGTGACCGCGGCCGCGACCATGGCCTCGGCGTCCGCGACGGTCAGCCCTTCGGCGAGTGGCGTCCGCTCCTCGAGCTGTTCAGCCAGTTGGTCGCAGGTGGTCCTCGCCGCGGCGGCCTTCCGGGAAGCCTCCTGAAGGGCTGCAGCCAGCCGCTCCACCTCGTCGCGGCCCACGGCCCCCGCCGCCCTGACGGCGGGGTGCGGATGCGCCGACGACCCGCACACAGCGCACGGCTCACCCACGACCAGCTCGGCCGCCAACTCCCCCGCGATCGAACCGAGCCAGGCGGCACGCGCCTCGGCGTGGCGGCTGTCAGCCTCCTGAAGTGCCTTGTCAGCTCCGTGTTCCGCGGTGCGCGCCCTCGTGAGCCGAGTGGTCACCCGCGCCACCTCGCGGGCGGCATCCCGCCTGCCCTCGGCGGTTCCCTGCTCCTCGACGGCGGACGCCAGCGTCGCCGCCACCTCGTCACGCGCCACGACCTGTTTCTCGAGCGTGACGGCTTCGTCCAGAGCCTCCTGGATCCGCACGCGCGCGTCGTCGATACGGCCGCGTTCAACGTCCAGCTCATCGCGCTCGCGCCTTGCGGCCTTCCGGCGTCCGACCAGGCCGTTCTCCAGCGCCACGACCCGATTCAGCTGGCCCGCGGCGAGGCGAGCGGCGTCCTCACAGGCTCGCACCGCCTCGATCGACAGCACCTCGATCGACAGCCCCTCGATCGACAGCACCTCGACCAGATCGCCGTCGCTTCCCTTCCGGACGCCTGCGACCGCGGCGTCGAGTTCGTCGCGTGCGTCGGTCAGATCCTCGGCCGCCTGCTCCCTGCGTCCGATCGGACGCCGCGCGTGCTCGGCCCGCTCCGCCGCGGCGAGCGCCGCCTCCTTCTTCAGGACGGACGCCTCGTTGCCGGCGAGCACCGCCCGGCGGCCCTGGAGCGTGGTGAGTTCGGCGATCAACGCGTTGCGGGCCTCGAGCGCCCGGAGTGTCTCTGCTGCGCCCGCGTGACGGGACTGTGCGGCGTCCGCGTCGCGTCGAGCAGCGGCCAGCTGCTCCCCCAGCGCCGTCAGGCGACGGCGGGCGCCCTCGCGCACCGCGTCCAGGTCCAGTGCGTCCACGGCCTGGTCGAAGGCCACCTGTTCGGGGATCATCTCGACCGCCACCGCCGCTTCGTCATACCAGGCCACGTGGCAGAAGCTCGCGGCGACGTCGCTGACCGCATCCCGCGCGCGCTCGGTCCGGGACCGGTGCTGCTGGGCCTGCTCGTGGAGTTCTTTGGCGAAGCGGTCGTAGAGGTCGGTCCCGAAGATGTCCTGCAGCACGTCGCGTCGCTCCTCGGGTTTGGCCCGCAGGAACGTTGCGAACTGCCCCTGGGGCAGCATGACAGTCTGGGTGAACTGGGCCTTGGTCAGCCCGATCGCCTGCTGCAGCTCGTCGCTGGCCTCGGCGATGTTGCTGCTGAGCGGGGCGCCCTCCGGGTCGTCGGGCGAGGACAACTTCCACAGCCTCACGGACGCCTTGCTGGTCGTCGTGCCTTGTCCGCGGAGCTTGGCGCGCTCGTACTCGGGCGTGCGCCGGACGCGCAACAGCCCGCGGCTGGAGTCGATCACCAGGTCCACGAACGGTTCACATCCGGGCGCGAGCAGGGTGGACACGATGCGTCCCCTGCTCGAGTCCGCGCCGGCCACGTCGCCGTAGAGGGCGAACACGATGGCGTCCAGGATCGTCGTCTTGCCCGACCCGGTGGGGCCCTCGAGCAGGAACAGGCCGCTCTGCCCGATCGATCGGAAATCGATGACGTGGTGGTCAGTGAACGGGCCGATGCCCTGGAATTCCAGCCGGATGACCTCCATCACAGGCTCCGTTCCCCGGCCAGGACGGACTCGTAGGCGCGCTGAAGCACGAGGTGTTCCCGCTCGTCCGGGGGCTGGTTGCTCACGTACTCGACGAACTCCTCGATCACCGCCAGCGGGTCGCCGGCCGGATGGGCGACTCCGGCCAGGGGCCGGACGCCGCCCGTCGGTTCGAAGTGCACCTCCAGAGCCTGGGGGAAAGCGCCTTTCACTGTCGCGACGAGGTCGTCCGGACGCCGCTCCGCCGCGACGGTCACGCGCACCCAGTCGTCACGCTGGGCCTCGAACCGGGGGCCGAGGACCTCCGACAGGCTGCCCCTCACGTCCGCCAGCCGTCGGGCCACGGGGGCGTCCACCAGGTCGACCGAGGCCACCGCGCCGTCGCCTCCGAACTCGACGAGCGCGCACGACTTGCGGTGATGCATCTCCGAGAACGAGAACGGGAGCGGCGACCCGGAGTACCGCAGCAACGGTCCGGGCCCCTCAGCCCGACCCACCCGCTGCGGCCCGTGCAGGTGCCCCAGCGCCACGTAGTCGAGGGGGTCCTTGCCGCCGCAGAACAGCCCGTGAGGGATGCTGTCGACGCCGCCGACCCGGATGTCGCGCTCAGAGTCACACGCCTGCCCGCCCACGACGAACCCGTGCGACATCAGCACCGCCGGCACCCGCCGGGTGGACGCCGCGCGTCGCCGGGTCAGGTCGGAGCCGACCTGCTGCATCACCCGGGTCATGACAGCCTCGTGCGAGCGCGCCACCGGGAGCCGGTGTCCGTCCTCGTCCGGCTCCGCCAGTGCGTAGCGGGTGGTGTCCGGATCGAGGTAGGGCACGGCGTAGACCCAGAGCGCGTCGTCGCCCGAGGCGTCCGGGATGACAACGGGGGACGCCACGTCGGCCAGCCGCGAGCGGATGCTGAGCCCCTCGCGGAACAGTGCGGCTCCGAACCCGAGCCGGGTGGCCGAATCGTGGTTGCCGGGTGTGATCACGACGCGGGTCAGGGCGGTCAGTCGCAGAAGCGCGTCCTCGAACAGGTTCACTGAATCCACCGACGGAAGCGCCCGGTCGTAGACGTCGCCGGCCACGAGGACGGCGTCGAGCCGCTCGTCGCGCACCGTGTCCACGAGGTGGTCGAAGAACGCCTCGTGCGAAGAGGAGAGGTCCACGCCGTGCAGGGTGCGCCCGATGTGCCAGTCGGAGGTGTGCAGGATGCGCATGCGGTGGATCTCCTCGGATCGACGACTACTTTCGCCGATCAAGCTATCCGGGTGGTCTGACATTCTCCGTGGCGCCGCTTGGTGACGGGGCGATGGCGTGAGCGTGTTCCGCGTGAGTGTCGATGAGCTGCGGCCGGCACGGGCCGCCGAGCTGGCGCGCAAGAGGTCGGTGGCGGCGGTTGCCCCGTTCACGGGCGACGGCGTCGTGGTGGCGGTGCTGGACACCGGCATCGACGCGGCACACGCCGCCTTCGCGTGGAGCTGCTCCAGCGGAACTTCACCGCGGACGCGGACTCGGACGAGCACGGTCACGGGACGCACTGCGCGGGCACCATTTTCGGCCGCGACGTGGACGGCGTCCGGATCGGCGTGGCCCGGGGCGTCACGAAAGCCCTGATCGGCAAGGTTCTCGGGACGGAGGGGGGCTCGAGCGACCTGATCGTGCAGGCGATCCAGTGGGCCGTCGCCCAGGGAGCCCACGTCATCTCGATGTCGTTGGGGATCGATTTCCCCGGGGTGTCCGCCCTGTGGGCCGAGAAGCTGACCGCGTCGGGTCTGGTCGGCGCGGGCGTCCTCGAGAGCAGCCTGATCGCCGGGGCCACCACGACCGGAATGAAGCCCGGCTTCCAGCCCCGCGACGTCGGCACGGGGATGGCCCAGGCTCCGCGCAGCTGACGCAACCCTTCGCTCGCGATCGCCCGTGAGGCCTCACGTCATGATTCCCGAGGAGGATGTCGTTGCCTCAGGTGGGGATGTCCGGAGGGCGACCGCGCAGGATGCGGGCACTTCTCGGCCACGACCCCGTCCGGATCCGCGGCCGTTCCTGGGTGCGCGCTGAATCGGACACAGGTGGACTCGCGGGTGCCTCGTCCGGGGCCGTGCACGCTGTCCGTGGCCAAGTTGGAGTCCCCGGCCGAGGACGGGGGGCGCCCGGCATCCCGGCATCCCGGCCGCTGGCCGCGCCGTTTGAGGACAGCTGCCCCGGTTGCATCCGTGGCGTCTGTCCTGAAGCGTGGCGTCTGGGTGGGCGTTTGTCCTGAAGCGTGGCGTCTGGGTGGGCGTTTGTCCTTATCCGGCTCAGGCTTCCTGAACCGGCGCGTTTGGTGGCGCGCAGGCGTCCGGGGCGGCCAGCGGCTCGACGACGGACGCTGAGATGCGGTCGACGATCGACGTGGGGGAGGGCTGGGTCGGGGGGTCGCCGGAGACCGACCGCCATCAGTCGTGGAGACATCGTCCCGCTCCCGCACGCCCGCGACGATGGCGCTGCGAACGGTCGGGGAACCCCGAGGCCGCCGCTGCGGCCGGTCGCCCAGCGGACAATGTGCGGACGATCCGCCCTCCCAGTGAGGCCCCCGGCCTGATTCGCCCGGAGGATGGTCGCACGGTCTGAGGGGAAGTCGCCCCCGGGCGGGGGGATTGAAGGAGAAACCCATGGCGACGTGGGCCTCGGTCAAGGGCCATCGGGTACCCGACTCACACGCATCACCGCGGAGGGCTCCACCATGACCTGCAAGAAGTGCTTCCGCCCGCTCCATGACTGTCAGGCCTGCAACGGCGGCCGCGCCTCAGGCTTCTTCGGCAAGCTGACATGTTCCACGTGCAACAACACCGGCCTCCAGTGCCCCCAGCACGGGGGCTTCTGGAAGTAGAGCCCGACAGCGGGGTCGATCGCATCGGAGGGAGTGCGATCGGCCCCGCTGGCGTCACCTCTGGGACAGAATCCGGCATGGATGCCGACCGACTGCGCGAGGAGCTCAGACGACCTTCACCGCGGCCGTGGTGGAGTTCGAGGCGATCCGGGGCCTGACCATCGTCGACGTCGACCACGCCGCGCCGAGCACGTGGGGCGTCACGCTCAAGCTGCCGGACAGCCTCGCGCGCGGCGAATCACTCGACACCGGCCTTCGCGTGCGGGTGCCTGCCCCCCGGGCGCTCAATCCGTACATGGTGCTGGCCCCCATCCGTCCCACGCGCCGCGCGCGGGTCAGCGTGGACTTCGGCGACAGCGGACTGGCGCGCGAGGCGTGGCTGCTGGACGAGGTGTTCCCCAGCGACCTCACCGTGCACCCGCGATTGCGGCACCGGCGTCCGCCGTGATCGACGTGGCCGCCCACCCTGTGGTGGCGTGGCTTCGATCGCCCCCGCATCGGATTCGCCTACGGGGTCGCCTGGCTCTGGTCTGACTGACCCTGCGGCTCCCGCCGCCCTGCCCGCCGGGAGTGGTTCCGGGGCAGAGCGGAAGGGGGTCGTCATGGTCGTCCACACGATCGTCAGCCTTAACCTCACGCTTCTCCGGACGTAAGGCGGGCCCTCGGCGGGTGTAAGGCGGGCCCTCGGCGGGGGTAGGGCGGGCCCTCGGCGGGTGTAAGGCGGGCCCTCGGCGGGTGGGGCGGCGCTCCAGACCACGGGTTGATGGTTTTCGGCGGGACCCGACGCACAATGGCTCATGGCCAGAACCCGTCAGACCCGTCGCATCCAGGGCGCCGTCGCCGCCGCGGTGATCGCGCTGTTGATCGCCCTGTCCGGACTCGCCACGACGCCGGCGTCCGCGGCGCCCCTGCCGGAGCGGACGCCGCAGCAACTCCTCGTCGACCTGCAGACCGCCGGCGCCACCCCCCTCGAGGGGACCGTCACCCACCGGGCCGACCTCGGGCTGCCTGCCCTGCCCGTGTCGCCGCACAGCGTCGGTGGGGCTTCGCTGGGGTCGCTGCTCACCGGGACGCACACGCTCCGCGTCTGGACCGACGGCGCCGAGCGCAGCCGCGTGGCCGTCCTCGCGGACCAGGCCGAGATCGATCTGATCCGCAACGGACGCGACGTGTGGGTGTGGCAGAGCAGTGACCAGACGGCCCGCCACCTCACCCTTCCCGAGGACCACGGCCAGGCGGACGCCCCGCGCGCAGTCCCGAGCGACGCGCCCAGGACGCCGCAGGAGTGGGCCGACCGGGTCCTCGCGCAGGCCGACGAGACCACCGTCGTGACCTCCAGCGCGCAGGTCACCGTCGCCGGACGCCCCGCGTACGCGCTGGTCCTCACGCCGAAGGCTGCCGAGTCCCGCGTCGAGCAGGTCACCATCGCGATCGACGGCGAGAAGTACGTTCCCCTCCGCATCCAGGTGTTCTCCACCGAACTGGACACCCCCGCGATCGAGGTCGGCTTCACCGACGTCACCTTCAAGACGCCCGACGCCGACGTCTTCGCTTTCACCCCCGCTGAGGGTGTCACCGTCACCGAGACCACGATGCCGACGCACCAGGGCGTGACCCCGACCCCGGGCGACCGGCCCGGACCGACCGGCGACCCCGGCGCAGCCAAGCCGACGATCACCGGCAGCGGCTGGGGCACCATCGCCAGCGGGCGCTTCGACCCGGCCCAGCTTGCCGCCCCCACCGACGCCCCCCAGTCCGACGATCCCCAGTCCGGCGCCCGCGAGCCCGGCGCCCCCCAGTCCGACGCGTCCGAGCCCGACGCGTCCCGGGGAACGGATCCTGCCTCCCTGCTGAACCTGCTGCCCAGCGCGTCCGGCGCCTGGGGCAGCGGACACGTGCTCGACGGGACCTTGTTCTCGGTCGTGGTGACCGACGACGGCCGATACGCGGTCGGCGCGGTGGCCCCCGAGGCGCTCTTCGCCGCGTTGCCGGCCCGGTGAGCACCCCCGCCGACGAGGCGGACGCCGTCAGCACGGCCGGGCTGACCAAGCGGTTCGGCTCCCGGACTGTTGTGGAGGACGTCGACCTCCGCGTCCCCCGCGGGGCGGTCTACGGCTTCCTCGGCCCGAACGGGTCGGGGAAGACCACCACGATCAGGATGCTGATGGGCCTGGTGTCGCCCACCCGCGGCTCGATGCGCCTGCTCGGACACGACCTCCCGCGGGGCCTCCAGCCGGCGCTGCATCGCGTGGGCGCCCTCGTGGAGGGACCCGCGTTCCACCCCTACCTCTCCGGACGCGCCAACCTGGCGCGCCTGGACGCTGCCGACGATCGGGCCAACCCCCGCACCTCGGCGGCGCGCATCCACGCTGCGCTCGAACGCGTGGGACTGCTGGCGTCGGCGTCCAAGAAGTACCGCATCTACTCCCTGGGCATGAAGCAGCGCCTCGCCATCGCCGCTGCGCTGCTGATGCCGCGCGACCTGCTCGTCCTCGACGAGCCCACCAACGGGCTCGACCCCCAGGGCACGCGCGAGGTGCGGCACCTCGTGGGCTCGCTCGCCGGCGACGGCGCGACGGTTCTGGTGTCGAGCCACCTCCTCAGCGAGGTCGAGCAGATGTGCAGCCACCTCGGCGTCATGCGTGCCGGACGCCTCGTCGCCCAGGGCCCGATCGGCCAGCTGCGCGCCGCCCAGCAACGCCGCCTCGCCATCACCACACCGGACGCCGACCGCGCCGTCGGCGTCCTCACCGGGCTCGGGCTGACCGCGGTGACCGCGGAGGGCGAGCGGGTGTCCGGAGTGCCGGGCGAGGCGCTGCCCGAGAACGTCAACGCGGCGCTGGTGGGCGCTGGCGTCCGGGTGCGGTCGCTGACCGAGGAGCACCCCAGCCTGGAGGACATGTTCGTCGGGCTCACCGGCGAGGGGTTCGACGTCCGTGAGTAGCTTCTTCCGCCTGCTCGGTTCCGAGATGCTGCTGGTCCTCGGCCGCCGGCGCAACTGGTTCGGACTCGGCGTCCTGGCCCTCGTCCCCCTCCTGCTGGCCGTGATGATGCGTTACTCCGGTGGACGCGGGCCCGGGCGAGGTGGCAGCGGCGACATCTTCTCGCAGATCCTCAGCAACGGGCTGTTCGTGCCGCTCGCGGCGCTCACGGTCGAGATCACCGTGTTCCTGCCGCTGGCCATGGCGATGCTCGCCGCCGACTCGATCGCGGGGGAGGCGCACGAGGGCACGCTCCGCTACCTCCTGACGGTCCCGGTGGGACGGACCCGACTCCTGCTGACGAAGTTCGTCAGCCTCGTCGTCGGCGCCTTCGTGGGCGTGTTCCTGGTGGTGGTCGTGGGCGCAGCGGTCGGGGTGGCCCTCTTCGGCGCGGGACCGATGCTGACACTGTCGGGCACCACGATCGGGCCCTGGGACGCGCTGGGTCGCGTCCTGCTGGCGGGGCTGTACGTGTGGGCCGGGATGGTGGCGCTCACGGCGCTGGGGCTCTTCATCTCGACGCTCAGCGAACAGCCGCTGGCCGTCATCGTGATCATCATGGTCATCGTGGCGGCCATGTGGATTCTGGTCGGTCTCGAGCAGGCCGCGTGGTTGCATCCCTACCTGCTGGTCAACCACTGGACCGCCTTCATCGACCTGCTCCGCCAGCCGCCTTCGTTCGACGCCATGCTGGCCGGCCTCCGGCTGGACGCTGCCTATGTGGTGGTCTTCCTCGCGGCGGCGTGGGCCCGGTTCCCGTGTTCTTCGACGAACAGCACGTCCCCGACCGCTGGTCCCGCATCCCGTCTTACTGTGGCGCCTGCAGCTTGACCACGATGGAGGGCAGCAGGAGTGTCGAGTCGGGCCCCCGCTGCGTCCCGGCCGCGAGGTAGTCGCGCTCGACGATCGACGTTCGGACCCCGTGCGGAATGTGGAGCTCGTCGTCCGGAACCGACGTGCACTGCCCGTGGACCAGCCCGGCCACAGCCTCGCAGTCGCGGGTGAAGTAGTGCACGTAGAGCTTGTCGGCGTTG